>NZ_DALYOQ010000094.1:0-14927 GCF_031974595.1 Pantoea sp. CTOTU46764
TATGCGTTCCGGCATGATTAAGTCTTAACTGACGAGCATTACGCCATAAATGGCGACCCTACGTTTTTATATTTGCGCATCAAATTGCGCGGCGGCGAAACTGCGGGAGAATTCGTTTTTCGCACTGTGCGGGATCTGCACGCTATCAATCAACTTCGCCAGCTGATAGGTTTGCACCGTCTCATTTTGCGTCAGCTGCTGGGAATAATTCGCGGTCAAATCGCCTTTCTTATTCTGCGCCACCGATGTCTGGCTTCGCTCTTCGTCATCAATCAAATGGTACTTATAATTTTGTGACGACTTCTGTTCGGTCAATTTCACCGCCGAGGCAGAATCCAACGCGGTGTGGAAGCTGGCCTTGAGTTTAAATAGCGTTTGCTGGGTCAAATCCTGGGTATCGCCATGCGTCTGGGCAGCGGTTTTTTGCGCCACGTTAAGTGAGAAGGTGTCTTGCTCTTCCGGCTTATACGGATTACCGGAAACCGGCGTCTGCTGATACGTAGCCGAGAAATCTGCCAGTCCGCTGATCGCACCGTTCTTCGCTGCATTGGCATCAATCGACTTCACACGCTGCGTGTTGATGCTTTCCGCCGCTTTACCTTCGGTGGTGTTCAGCGCGCGGAAACTGTCCTTAAACAGCGCCAGCATGTCACTATCGCCATAGCCGCGCGAAGCCGCCTGATCGAATTTGCTGCTCCACTGATCCAGTGCCGCCGCCTGCAGCCCCGCGCTGCCCGCCTGCGTCAGTTTCGACATATCAGTATCAAGTTTGATGCTGACATCGCCGTTATGGAAGCCAAGCCAGCGCTCCTGATCGTCGGCATGCAGATTCAACGACTGCGTGACGTTATTGCCATTCCGCAGATCGGTCTTCAAATCGACGCTTTTCAACACGGAACTGTCGAACTTCATCAGATCGCTGATATCAAGTTTGGTGGTGCTACCATCCAGTCCATCCAGCGCCTTCTGTAAACCCGCTGACAGCTGCCCCATCGCCGCCGCTTCATCGTTGCTCAGCTGGCCGCCGCTGGTTTTCAGTTCCACCACCAAGCCGCCCTGTTGATGCGTCATCTGCAAACTCACCTGCACGCCAGATTGGGTGGTGATGGTCAGTGCCAGCGCACTTTGGCTGCTGCTCTTTGCGCCGCTCACCGCTTCGGTGGCTGGCACGCTCAAGGTCACGTCGCCGCGATGGCTGGCCAGAT
This sequence comes from Pantoea sp. CTOTU46764, assembly GCF_031974595.1. Lineage (NCBI taxonomy): Bacteria > Pseudomonadati > Pseudomonadota > Gammaproteobacteria > Enterobacterales > Erwiniaceae > Pantoea > Pantoea sp. CTOTU46764. Next base: position 1,206 of record NZ_DALYOQ010000094.1, read on the forward strand.
TACTCAGTAAGGTGCTGCCGAGACCGTTCATGCCGACGCCGCTGGCATGCGCGGCACCGTTGAGCTGCGCTTGCAGGCTGCTGGTGACATCGACGGAACTCTTAACCTGCGCGGGTTCGATTTTATAGATAGCGGCGATGGCATCGCTCGCCTCACTGAAGGTGACTTTGGTGGACGCTTTCGCCGTCAGGGGGTTTTGCGCGGATTTGTTGTTCACCGCTGGCGTCACCACCGCATTCGATGCGATTAAATTTCTCAGTACGCTGCTGCCAATCCCATTTAGCATGAAAATAATCCTCGTTGTGTACTATTCCTGAGAGTTATCGGCGAAATGTTCAGCAGCTTTAATGGTTTTTGCCCTCACCCTAACCCTCTCCCATAAACGGGAGAGGGAACCGATTGTGCACCGTCTGCTCCCTCTCCCGCCTGCGGGAGAGGGCTGGGGTGAGGGAAATGCATTGGCAGTTCTGACATACCATCTGTCCGCCTAAACACAGCCGCACTTCACGCGGTGACTTACGTTATTCATCAACACATCTCTCACTCACGAGGTAGGTCACGATGGATAATCTGCATTACAAAAGCTTGCTGGAAATTGGCCGCTTGATTCAGTCGGGCGAAATCTCTTCGGTGGAGGTCACACAAACCCTGCTGACGCGCATCGATACGCTCGATCGCGACTTACACAGCTACTTCTACGTGATGCGCGACAGTGCGCTGCAACAGGCGGCTGAAGCCGATGCCGAAATTGCGCAGGGCAAAATGCGCGGTCCACTACACGGCGTACCGATTGCGCTGAAAGATCTGATCTGGACCAAAGACGCGCCTACCAGCCACGGCATGATCATCCACAAAGATCGTTACCCTTCAGAAGACTCCACCGTGGTGGAGCGCTTCCGCGCGGCGGGTGCGGTGATTCTCGGCAAACTGACGCAAACCGAAAGCGCCTTCGCCGATCACCATCCTGACATCGTCCGCCCGAATAATCCGTGGGGCAATGCGCTGTGGACCGGCGTCTCCTCCAGCGGATCCGGCGTCGCCACCGCCGCAGGTTTATGCTTCGGCTCGATTGGCACCGATACCGGCGGTTCGATTCGTTTTCCCTCCAACGCCAACGGTCTGACCGGTATTAAACCGACGTGGGGCCGCGTCACGCGTCATGGTGCCTGTGAACTGGCGGCATCACTGGATCATATTGGTCCGATGGCGCGTAACGCCGCCGATGCCGCCGCCATGTTGCAGGCGATTGCCGGTCGCGATGACAAAGATCCCACCTCCAGCAGCGAGCCGGTGCCGGATTATCTGGCGCTGATGACGCGCGGCATTAGCAAGATGCGCATCGGCGTAGATAAAAGCTGGGCGCTGGAGAAAGTTGACGAGGAAACCCGCGCCGCGCTGCAATCGGCGATCGCCACCTTGAGCTCGCTCGGCGCGACCATGGTGGATATCACCTTGCCTGATACCGAAAAAGCCGCCGCCGAGTGGAGCGCACTCTGCGCCGTGGAAACTGCGCTGGCGCATGAAGAGACCTATCCAGCGCAGAAAGATCAATACGGTCCCGGCCTGGCTGGCCTGTTGGATCTTGGCCACAGCGTCACCGCGCTGGCGTATCAGCGCTTGCTGCTCAGCCGTGCAGCGCTGCGCGGCGATATCTCCGCGCTCTTTACTCAGGTTGATCTGATTCTGGCACCGGCCACCGCGTATGCCGGATTGACCTGGGACACCATGACCCGTTTTGGTACCGATCAGGCACTGTTTAACGGCGTACTGCGCTATACCAGTGCATTCGACGCCAGCGGACATCCCACCATCACCTTGCCGTGCGGCAAAACCGCCAGCGGTGCACCGATTGGCTTCCAGTTGGTCGCGGCACATTTCGCCGAAACCACCATGATTCAGGGAGCGTGGGCCTTCCAGCAGGTTACCGACTGGCACAAACAGCATCCCGCGCTGTAAATCCGCCGCCTTTGCCGCCCCAACAAATTCGGGGCGGTCATTTCACCCGCTCATGGCCTGAAACTTGCTTTAACTCCCTGACTTCCGCCCTTTTTCGCCATGTTTAGGGGATGCTGATGTGAAAGAGCTTTTCACCACCGACGATCTCGATAACCGTCATCGCTTCGATGCCTGGCGTGATGCGGTGTGCTCGCGTCTGATCAAAGCCGAAGCGCGCCAGATGCACTCCGGCACCTTTTCCGGCAGCTTTGCCTATTCGATGCTCGGTCACATGGATATTGCCAATCACGTATCGCATACCGCGCTGATGTGGCAACGCACGCCGGAGTGCATCCGCCGCCATCCTAATCACGATTTCTATCTGGGTTATGTTTGCGCTGGCAGCGGCACGCTGCGGCAGAATGGCCATCAATCACGCGTCAGCGCGGGCGACGTGGTGGTCTACGATGCCGCGACGCCGTTTGATTTTGCCATGGAGAAGGTGGCGATCAATATCGTGCATCTGCCGCGCCACATCATGGAGAAGGAAGCGCCTGCCACCGCCAAACTGGCGGGCAAAACGCTGGATCTTACGCGCCCCGGCATGGCATCGCTTAAGCTGCTTTTACAGGAAGCCTTTGTGTTTAATCCCGACCGCGAGAATCCGTTTCTGGCGGAGCAGTTTGCCAACACGCTGCTGAATATGATTTCGGTGAGCGTCAATTTGCAGCACAGCGAAGAGGCGCTGAAACCGGATCTGTATTCGCGCGTGGTGAGTTTTCTGCGTCACAATCTGCAGGAGCCGGAGCTGTCGGTGGCGCAGATCGCCAATGCGCATCACGTCTCGCCGCGCACCATCAGCCGGGTGTTTGCCGCCCACGACACCACGCCGATGAACTTCCTCTGGCAGGAGCGTTTGCAGGCGTGCCATCGCGTTCTGGCCGAAGGCAAAGCGCGCAATATCACTCAGGTGGCGTTGGATCACGGTTTCAGCGATATGTCGCACTTCAGCCTGGCGTTTCGCAAAGCCTTTGGTTATACGCCCAGCAGCCTGTTACGGCAGCCGGACGCGCCGTTACTTTTGTAGCGTGGTGATCACGCGCTCGGCGGTGTATTCCATGCTGCTGCGCGTGTTCATCGCTTCGCTGCGCATCAAGCGATACGCCCCCGATTCATCCAGCCCGAAGGTTTGCATCAGCACGCCTTTGGCCTGCGCCAACCTTTCCCCGCGCGCTTTACGCTCCTGCTGCACCGCACGCAACCGCTGGTGATGAAGCACGGTTTGTAGCGTGCCAATCATCTGCACAATTAAGGCAAACGGATTGAGCTCACGCTCGGCGATGGCGTTCGGCTGGAATTGCAGCAGTAGCGGAAACAGCCGCGCGTTGTGGCTATCCGCCAGCGCGATAATGGGAATATCCTTTTCGCGCGCGCTGTTGAAGAGAGTGGATAAAGGCTGCTGCTGATGAACATCAATCGCCACCAGCAGCAGCTGCGTATCCACAGGGATTGATGCAGCAGGCGGCCAGCTGTGCTGCGCGTGACAGCCTAACTGCGTCAGCGAAGCGCAAAACGCGCGCACGCTCTGTGAATCAGGATGGAAAATATGCAGCCGGACACCAGAAAGCGTTGCCAGTAATGTTTGTTCAGTCATGGTTCACCCTATGCGCATCCCGAATGAGGAAGCCTCACAGTAAGCGAGCGGCTGAATCCGTGCTTTGCTGATGCTGCCGGGTGCTGTGTCAGGGCGGACAACGTGCTCTGCGCGCTGATGCCCTCACCCCGGCCCTCTCCCACAGGGAGAGGGAGACGCTGCCACATGCTCCATCGGTTCCCTCTCCCGCCTGCGAGAGAGGGCAATGGCAATACAACTCAAACATGAAACCCTAAAAACTGTTCCGCCACGCTGGCACTCGACTGGGTTTTCGGATTGATCCGCTGCACAATCTGCCCCTTTTCAATCACATGAATCTGGTCAGACAGCGCATAGAGAAACTCGATATCCTGCTCCACCAGAATGATCGAAATATCCATCTCATGGCGCAGCCGCCGCAACGTCTCAATGATCTCCTCGCAGATATTCGGTTGAATCCCTTCCGTTGGCTCATCCAGCAGCACCAGCTGCGGCTGGCCGCACAGGCAACGCGCCAGCGCCAATAGCTGCTGCTCGCCGCCCGATAGCGCACCGCCCGGCTGCGCCAGCAGGCGTTTCAGACGCGGAAAGTACTCCAGCATCTGCTCGATAATCTGCCCGGCGCGGGAGAAGTGTTTCACGCAGCCCATGCGCAGATTCTCCTCCACCGTCAGTTGGGGGAATATTTGTCGCCCTTGCGGTACAAAACCGATGCCCGCCACCGCACGCTGATGCGCCTGATAACCGGTAATATCGATGCCGTTCAGCGCAATGCGGCCTTGCCAGGCTGGCAGTTCGCCCATAATGGTGCGCAGCAGCGTGGTTTTGCCCATGCCGTTGCGGCCCAGCACGCCGGTGAACGACTTCGCGCCGACAAACAGCGCGGATAAGTTCAGCACCGGAATCTTGTTGTAGCCCGAAACCATCTCTTTTATTTCAAGCATGTTTAATCTCCAGATTGCCGAGATACGCCTCTTTCACCAACGGATTTTGCGTCACCTCGCGGAAACTGCCTTCCGCCAGCACCGCGCCCTGGTTAAATACCGTCACCTGCTGCGCAATCATGCTGATGAACTCCATGTCGTGTTCCACCACCACCACCGTGCTCTGCTGATTAATCGCCTTGATCAGTTGCGCGGTTTTACGCACTTCCTGATGCGTCATGCCCGCCGCCGGTTCATCCAGCAGCACCAGCTGCGGTTTGGAGATCAGGATCATCCCCAGTTCCACCCATTGCCGCTGACCATGCGCCAGTTCCGAGAGCACCGCGTGTTGCAGATCAACCAGACCGATATCCCCCAGCACCTGTTCAATCGCCGCTGGCAGCGCCGCTTTCGCCAGCTTATTCGCCGCCGCCTGCCACAAGTTTTCCCGCACGCTTAACCCCTCGAACACACTCGGCACCTGGGTTTTGATGCCAATTCCCAAACGCGCGATCTCCCAAGGTCGTTTGCCGGAGATCACCTGTTCGCGATAGCGACACTCGCCGCGCGTCGGCGTCACCTGGCCGCTCAACATCTTGAAGAAGGTGCTTTTGCCTGCGCCGTTGGGGCCAATCAGGCAGCGCAATTCACCTTCACGTAGGGTGAAATCCACCTCTTTCACCGCATGTACGCCGCCAAAACTGACGCCCATTTTGCGGGTTTCCAGCAACACATTGGTTGTCATGGTTTCACCTCTCTGACCTGCGCACGGCTGGCGGGTGCGGCGGCGGGACGCTTGCGCCGCCACAGACGCTGCAGCGTCGGTAAAATGCCGCCCGGAATCAGCAACACAAACACCGCCAGGATTACGCCGAGCACTAAATTGACATCCACGGTTTGCTGCGCGCCCAGCCGCGTCACCATCCACTGCAACAGCACGCAGCTGATCACCGGCCCAAGTAGCGTGCCGCGTCCACCGACAATCACCCAGATGATGATCTGCGCCGACTGGCTGATGCTGAACACGCCGGGACTGACAAACGCGCCCCAGTTGACGTACAAGCAGCCCGCCAGTCCGGCAATGGCTGCGCCGATGGCGAAGGTCGCCAGCTTATGCGCCGGCACGTTGTAGCCGAGCAATCCGGCGCGCTGCTCGTTCTCACGAATCGCCACCACGGTTTTGCCAAAGCGGCTTAGCAGCACGAACTTCAGCAAGGCGTAGCAAAGTGCCAGACATCCGGCGGTGACCATAAAGATCGCCTCGGGCGATAAAATGGCATCTGGCTGGAACGGTAGGTTGAGCGTCGGCACCGAGGGAATGCCATTAAAGCCGCCCAGCAGCGCTTCGCCGATGTGATATTCGCTGCCGGAGGTGGAGTTGACCCAGTTAAACAGCACCAGACTCACCGCCAGCGTGATCGCGCCGAGATAGACATCGCTGACGCCGCCATAAAAAATCACATAGCCGAGCAGCAGCGAGAACAGCGTTGGCAGCAGCACCGCCATCACTACTGCCCAGGTCGAATCGCCCCAGTTGATGGCGCAAATCGCATAGGTATAAGCGCCTAAACCAAAAAACGCCGCCTGACCGAAGCACAGGATGCCGCCATAACCCCAGATAAATGCCAGGCTGAGCGACAACAAGCCCATCACCAGAAACACCGTCAGTGACAGCAAGGTGTAGAGCTCAATCACGCCTGACAGCCACAGCGCTACCAGCACCATCGCCAGAGAAGTGACGACAATCTGGATCTTTTCCGAGAACAGTTTCATTACAGCGATCTCCTGAAGAAGCGCCCGGTGATGCCCTGCGGCAGCAAGCGCAGCAGCACAATGGCGCTCAGCAACAGCGCAACCGCACCAAACACCGGCGTGGAGAAGTAGGTCACCAGCTGTGAAATAGTGCCGAACAGCGTGGAGGCGGAGAGTGTGCCGGCGATGATGGCGCTGCCACCGCCAATCACCGTGATAAAGGCTTTGGCGATAAAACTGACGCCAATGGTTGGGATCACGCCGGTAATCGGCGCTAACAGCGCACCACCTAATCCCGACAGCGCCGCACCCAAGCCAAACGTCAGGCTGTAGATCTTGCCCGGATTACTGCCGAGCGCTGCCGCCATGCGCGCATTCTGCATGGTGGCGCGCGCGCACAGACCTAAGGTGGTAAAGCGCAGCAGCAGCCACAGCGCGCCGAGCAAGCCGACGGCAAACACAATCATGAACAGCGAATAACCGCTGGTGCTGTAATGGCCGATGCTGACGCTGGGCAGCGCCGAACTGATGCCCAGCGTGGTGTTGCCGAACAGCATGGTGGCAGCACCGATCAACGCCAGACTCAGCCCCCAAGTCGCCAGCATGGTATCGATCATCCGTCCGTACAGATGACGGATAATCACGCGCTCTATCACCGCGCCAAACACGCCCACGGTGAGCGGCGCGATCACCAACATTGAGATCCAAATCGGCACGCCCCACTGATTGGTAGCCAGAATGGCGCTGTAGCCGCCCAGCATCATGAATTCGCCGTGCGCCATATTGACGATTTTCATCATGCCGAACACCACCGCCAGCCCAACGCTCATGATCACCAGCACGGCGATGGCATTGAGCACTTCAATGGCGTAGATAATGAACAGATCCATAGCGGCTCCTGTTACAGCTCAATTTGATACTGTTTGGTATCGCGCGGATTTTTCTTCAGATCGCACACCATCGCGGTATCCACTGGCGCTTGATCGGTGAAGGTTTCCAGAATTTTCATCTGATGGTTTTCCACTTCGGCGATATGCACATCCAGCGAACAGTGATGCGTGGCCGGATCAACGCTCAGCTTGCCGCTCGGCGAGGTCAGCGTGACGCCGGACTCCAGCGCCTCAATCACCTTCATGCGATCAATATCGCCCGCTTTGCGCACCCCTTCCGCCCAGATCAACATGCCCTGATAAGCGCCCATCGCGAGGTCGCTGATGTACGGCGTATTCGCGCCGTAACGCGCATGGAATCGTTCGACGAACGCTTTGTTTTCCGGCGAGGGGATTTCCTGCATATAGTTGGCGGCCACCAGAATGCCGTTACTCTCTTCCGGCGAAAGAATGATGTGTTCATTGCCGCCGCCAAACGCCGTGGAGGCAATCGGGATCTTGCCGCTCATACCGGCCGCATGCCACTGGCGATAGAAGGAGATGTGCGCGCCACCAACCAGTGCTGACCACACCATAGCGGGTTTGGCGCTCTGGATTTTGGAGATGGCCGCACCAAAATCGGTGACATCCAGCGGGAAGAATTCAACCGCCATCACTTCGCCGCCGTTATCGTGCACCGACTTTTTCACCCACGCCGAGACGATCTGCCCGTAGTTATAATCCGCCGCCAGCACGTAGACTTTTTTGCCCCACTTCTTCACCGCATAAGGCACCAGTTTTTCCACGGTTTGCGCCGGAGTAGAACCGGAAGAGAAATAGTTGCGATCGCACACGCCGCCTTCATATTGCGCCGGGTAGAAATAGAGCGAACGAAAACGATCCAGCACCGGACGAATAACCTCGCGCGAAGCCGAGGTAATGCCGCCGTGCACCACCGCCACTTTATCTTTCAGCGCCGCCTGCTGCGCATATTGCGCATAAAGCTGCATGTTGGATTGCGCATCGTAATTAATCATCTGCAACGGGCGACCTAATAAACCGCCCGCTGCGTTGATCTCTTCTGCCGCCAAATTAATCGCGTTCGACATCGGCTTGCCATAGATATCGAGCCCGCCGGATAAGTCGAGAATACTGGCGATTTTAATCGCGTCTTTGCTGTCGGCGGCGAAAGAAAACTTAGGCGCAACGCCCGCCGCCAAACCTAATGCCGAAACTGCTGAACCCTGGATAAATGAACGACGACTAATAGCCATAGCAACCTCTTGAAAGGGAAGGGTCAAATTGGATTGTTTCCGGGAGGCCGGAGAGAATAAAAGCGATCGGCAGACGGCGCTGTCTGCGTTAACAAGAGGGTTGCCACATCGTTGGGGCGTTATTTTGTATAAAGCAAGAAGTGGGCCAAATAATTAACAGGCCGCAGATTGGCGTAATGGGGAGATTAATTGCGCTGCTATGGAAATGTGCGCACTGCTAAAAAGCATTAAGCACTAATAAGGTGCAGGTCGCCATAAATGGCGCCCCTACGAATGATTATCACCGATTTGTAGGGGCGCCATTTATGGCGACCTCAATTAACCACTCAATTAAAAAACTTAATATCCGTAGGCGTGGCAATCTTCGCCACTTCGCCTGCGGCTTTTAACACACCGCTTTCAGCATCGAAATGGAACATCGTAATGTTATTGGTGAACACGTTCGCCACATACAGGTATTTACCGCTGGCATCAAAGGCGAAAGCACGCGGTTCAATGCCATCCGCTCTGTAGCGCACCGGCGTTCCCAGTGAACCATCCTGCTCAATTTTAAACACCACTAAGCTGTTATCCGATCCGCGATTAGCCGCAATCACAAACTTGCCGTTCGGGCTAAGGATAATGCCGCCGCCGCTGCGATACTCGGCGCTGCTGTTTTCCGTGTTCAGTTTGACCTTAGCCTGCTGCTCCAGACGATTGTCCTTCACCGCAAACACCACCACTTCACCGGCCATTTCGGTAATGACATACGCGTGTTTGCCATCCGGGGAAAACACCATGTGGCGCGGGCCAGAACCGGCTGGGAAGGAGACATCGCGCGAAGTATCGGCTGCCAGCGGCTGAGTTTTGCCCGCGTGATAGGCATAAGCGTGCAGTTTGTCGCCGCCGAGATCTGCGGCGTAAAGGTATTTGCCATCATGCGTAAAGGTGGTGGAGTGCGCGTGGCCGCTATCCTGACGATCTTTTACCGCACCGCTGCCGCTGGCAAACGGGAAATTCTGCGCCTGCTCGCCGAGCGAACCGTCATGATGTATCGGGAACACCGCTACGCTGGCGCCGCCTTTGGCCACCGAATAGTTGGCGACAAACAGGAACTTTCCGTCCGGGCTGACGGTGGCATGCGTCGGCTGCTGGCCGTGGCTATCCACCGCGTTAATCACCCGCACCTTGCCGCTGTGATCAATCGCTAGCGCAGTTACCGCACCGGCGTTCTCTTCATTGGTGGTGTAGGCAAAACGCCCATCATGCGATTTCACGATCCACGATGGGCTTTTCATTTTGATGAAATCGAGCGGCGTCAGCGTGCCGTCGCTATTGACCTTCAAACGGTACAAGCCTTCGCTGGGATGACCTGGATTTTGCACTAACGGCGCATCCGGGATGCTGGTCCATGTGCCCACTAAGGCCGTTTGGTTGTGATGTTCCGTTGCAGTTGCCATTGCACTTCCCGCTAATGTGAAAACAGCTAGCGATAATGCCACGCTTAGACGTGACGCCAAACCGCCAGACACGAATTTATTGTGATTTTTCATTGTAGTACCCACCATAATCGGAATGTTCTTGATAAAAAGCGTTAGTCGCGTTGGATTTTTTATTGTGCTTGCGGCCGATGTTGCAGACCGCTTTACGACTATAGTGGGATTGCTTTGATTCGCGTCGAACGGGCGTGATCGTGTTCACATTATCGGGGATTTATCCGCCGTTAGAGCACGATTACCTCCAAACTTAACAGCCCAAATACCTCAAATGCGTAATTCTTATTATTACTGCGTTTTCCCGGCATGCTTTAATGAAGCCCTCTTAACATGCCAGGGATGCTGACGTTGCTATGCTGCAGTTTTCAAATGGTTTTCTGCTGAGTTTGTCGTTGTGCCTTGATATCGGTCTCGCCAATATCGCCATGATCACGCTGGCGATGCAACGCGGCTATTTTCACGGTTTTTGGTTGGGGATTGGCACCTGCATTGGTGACTTAATCTATGCGCTGCTGGCGCTGGCGGGCATGGCGATAGTGCTTCAATTCACCGCCGTGCGCTGGATATTGTGGATTGGCGGCGGTGTGATGCTGCTGTGGTTTGCCGGGAAAATGCTGTATGCGGCGTTGCAAAAGCAGGCTGCACTACCGGAAACCGCACAACAGCCCTATCGATCGCTGCTGCGCGAGTTCAGTCGTGGCGTGATGCTGGCGATGTCATCGCCGACCGCGATTTTGTGGTTTGCCAGCGTCGGCGGTGCCTTGATTTCCCGCATGGGACACGGTAGCGCGGCGGCAACGTCATCCTTCCTCGGCGGTTTCTTTATTGCGGGCGTGGTATGGACCTGCGTAATGTGCATGGTTGGCAGCATGGGCGGCAAGCTGCTGGGGCAGCGTTTGTTGAAGTATTCCTATCTCGCTTCGGCGTTGATTTTTGTTTATTTCGCGATTTATGTGATTTGGTCGGGTTATCGGGAGTTTATTCTGGTGTAAGAAGCGGTCGCCATAAATGGCGCCCCTACGATGGTTTTGTAGGGTCGCCATTTATGGCGACCTCAATCAAATTCACAACCCGGCAATGCGCTTCAAATCCGTTTCCGCACCTGGCGCAACCGCCAGTACCTGCGCGCCTTTCAGCAAACGTTCGCCTTCGGTGTTAAACGGGTGATACCAGCCGCCCGCCTCTTTTACCAGGCAATAACCGGCCAGACAATCCCACGCATGCATATACGGCTCGTAATAACCGACCACACGCCCAGCTGCGACCCACGCCAGCATCAAGGCACCCGATCCAATGCGAATAAAATTACCGCCGGCCGCCAGCAGCGATGCGAGGATTTTCCCCACTTCATCCGGGCTAACGTGGCTGTTGGCACCAAATCCGGTGACATGATTTTGCAGCGTGCGACTGGCATCCACCTGCAAGCGCTTGCCGTTGAGCGTCGCACCCTGTCCGAGAGCGGCGACGTAACATTCCTGATAAGTGGGCGCGAAAATCACGCCAATCACCGGCACACCGTCGTGCAGCACCGCAACGGACACGCACCAGTTCGGCATGCCGTTGAGGAACGGACTGGTGCCATCGATTGGATCAACCACCCACGTATAACCCGAAGAACCGTCCTGCAAACCGTACTCTTCGCCGAGGAAACCGTCGTCGGCAAACTGTGCGCGAATCTGCTGGTCGATCATCTGTTCCACTTCGCGGTCAGCGCGAGATACCACATCCTGCAAATCGTATTTGGTCTCCACCACTAAGGTGTCGCGCTGATGGAAATACTCCAGCGCCTTCGCGCCGCCGGCGCGTGCCACCTTCTCTGCTAAAATCAGGCGCGATAACAGCGGGTCATTGTCTAATTCACTCATCATCCATCCTTAAATTAACCGGCAATCAGGGCCAAACCCTGAGGTTTAAAATCAATCGCGACGTTCGATGCCAGCGGCAGCTGCTGCTCCATCTCGGCATCGACAATAAACAGCGAACCCAATTCGGTAGCGACTTCATATTCGATATGGTCGCCAAGCCACGTGCTGTGCGTCACTTCGCCGCGCAGTGCGCCTGCGCCTTCTCCGCGCAGCGTAATAAACTGCGGTCGCACCGACAGCTGTGCCGCGCCGGTTTTCAAACCGTTGCCGCGCACGCGATAACGCTGGCTGCCGAGTCGCACCAGCGCTTCACTGCCATCAAGCTGCTCCACTTCGCACGGCAGAATATTCGCCTCGCCCATAAAGTCGGCGATAAACACCGAGTTCGGCGCGTGATAGAGACTTTCCGGCGCGCCCTGCTGGGCAATATCACCCTCTTTCATGACAATAATCTTATCGGACACCGCCAGCGCTTCTTCCTGATCGTGCGTGACGTACACCGCCGTGAAGCCGAGCCGCTGTTGCAGATCGCGAATATCGGTGCGCACCCGGCGACGCAAACGCTCATCAAGATTCGAGAGCGGCTCATCCAGCAGCAGCACTTGTGGCTCCAGCACCAGCGCGCGTGCCACCGCAATGCGCTGTTGCTGACCGCCGGAGAGCTCCGAAGGCAGGCGCTGGCCCTGATGTTCGAGGCCCACTAACTTGAGCCCTTCACGGGCGCGGTCCTGCGCTTCACGCTTATTCATGCCCGACGACTGCAAGCCATACATGATGTTGTCGAGCGCGCTCATGTGCGGGAACAGCGCGTAAGACTGAAACACCATCGCCACGTCGCGCTCGTTAGCGGGCAAGTTGGTGACATCTTTGCCGCCAATCAAAATACGGCCAGCGGTGGGATGCTCCAGCCCGGCCAGCAGCCGCAGCGTGGTGGTTTTGCCGCAGCCGGATGGACCCAGCAGCGTCACCAGCGTGCCCGGTTCCACCGTCAGCGAGAGATCGGGAATCGCATCAAAACCGGCAAAGCGTTTCGAGACGTGTTCAAACACCACAGATCCAGCGGTTACGCGTGTCATACGGCTCTCTCCTGGGTTAAGGACGTTGAAGCTGGCGGAATTGCCATGTCGACCGGACGGGCCACGCGGCGCAGACGCCGTTCGCCCACCAGCCACTGGAACATGCCGATGATTGCCAACATCACTACAATCAAGACGGTTGAGTAAGCAATCGCCACACCGTATTCGCCGTTTTCCACCAGCCCGACGATGTAAGAGGTTGCCATGTTGTATTGCGCGCTCACGAGGAAGATCACCGCACTGATCGAGGTGATAGCACGCACGAAGGCGTAGACCAGTGCGGCGCTGATCGCCGGTTTCAGCAGCGGCAGCACTACTTTGCGCAGCGTGCGGAAGCTGTTAGCCCCGAGCGTCAGTGACGCTTCATCCAGACTTTTATCCAGCTGACTCATCGCCGCGATGCCGCCGCGCACGCCAACCGGCATGTTGCGGAACACAAAGCAGGCCACGAGGATCATCGCGGTGCCGGTGATCTCCAGCGGCGGCAGGTTATACGCCATCACATAACTTACGCCGATCACCGTACCGGGAATGGCGAAGCTCAGCATCAGCAGGAACTCGAAGGTCTGACGACCGGCAAACTTCTGGCGCACAATCAGCCAGGCGGTGAGCAGGCCAACTATTGCGGTTAGCGGTGCGGCAATCAGCGCGATCTCCAGCGTGGTCCAGAACGAGTTCCACGCCACACCGCTCCACAGCAAATGCCCATCGCTGAAAGTTACGCCGAAGGCGCGCACGTAATGCTGGATGGTCAGCGCATCATTTAATCCCCACGACTGCACAAAGCCGCCGACCACAATCATGCCGTAGATCACCAGCGTAAACAGGCCCCACGGAATCACCATGCCGTACACACCAAAGCGCAGCACGCGCGGCAGCTGCACATGTTTGCCGCCGTCGCCTTTGCCGGTGACGGTGGC
>NZ_DALYOQ010000095.1:0-13761 GCF_031974595.1 Pantoea sp. CTOTU46764
GCAAACCATCGGCGCGGAAGGGCGCAGGCAGCGCCAGCGCGCTGAGATCGGCGAGGTTGGTGAAATTGGTGTAGGTGCCGAACTGCGAGTTGTAATGCACCGGCTCTTGCTGCATTTCGGCCAGCGTATGGATGGTTGGCGAGGTGGGCACCACCAGCGCATCGAACTGCGCCAGCGTTTGCTGAATCTGGCGCGTCAGTTCGGCGCGCAGGTATTCCGCCTGATAGGCTTCGACTGCGGTGTATTTCAGGCCGCTGCTGACGATGCCGTACACCACCGGATCCATCTCTTCCGGACGATGGATCATCTCGCCCACCGCCACGGTGCGTTCGGCAACCCACGGACCGTAATAGAGCTGCTCGGCGAGTTGATGGAACAGGGAAAAATCGATCGGATGCAGCGTTGCGCCGCCAACCTGCAATTGCTCCAGCGCCGCCAGCCAAGCCGCTTCGGCCTGTTTGTCGCCGAAGAACTCGGGCGTGGCGGGAATGGCGAAATCGGGCTGCGCTTTGAAGCGGGCTGGCGCGGTGTGCGGATTGCTGCGCGAATAGGCATCGCCCGCGTCATAGCCGCCCGCTGCCGTAGCCACCGCGAAGGCATCTTCAACCGTTAACGCGAACACCGAAATGGTGTCATTGAGGCGGCAAGCCGGCACCACGCCGCTGGCGGAGAACCAGCCTTTGGTCGGCTTGAGGCCAACGATGTTGTTGAAACCGGCGGGCACGCGGCCCGAACCGGCGGTGTCGGTGCCGAGTGAGAAGCCCACCAAACCGCGCGCCAACACTGACGCTGAACCGGAGCTGGAGCCGCCGCTGACGTAATCAGGGTTGAAAGTGTTGCTCACCGCGCCAAACGGCGAACGCGTGCCGACTAAGCCGGTGGCGTATTGGTCGAGGTTGGTTTTGCCAATCACCACCGCGCCTGCTGCTTTGAGCTGCGCGACGACAAAGGCATCGGCTTCGGCGGTGTAGGTGAAGGCCGGGCAGGCAGCGCTGGTCGGCCAGCCGGCGACATCGATATTATCTTTTACCGCAAACGGCACGCCAAACAGCGGCAGCGCGGCCGGGTTGCGTTGATAGCTCGCCAGCAGCGGTTCAATTTGTGCCTGCAGCTGCGCGGGCGTGGCGAGATAGAGCCAGGCGTTATCCTGCGCGTCGATGGCGTCGAGATGGGCCGCCAGCAAAGCGGTAATTTGTTGTGGATCCTGTTGGTAACTGCGTTGCCAATCCTGGAGCGTAAAGCCAAAGGTCGATGCCATGAGTGAATTCCAACTGGTATACAAGATGGAATTCAACAGAGCAAAGCGCGTGCCATTTTTGTAAGCGAATGAATGTGTTTAATTTATTGATGTGTAATAAGTTTTTCTGATGATAAATTGCACAATGGCGGCGCAAAGGCTGCGCAATGGCGGTGCGCGAGCGTAAATTTTGTGAAGAACATGGCAAGAGACGGTTGGCCTGGTTAGCATGAAGGATGTCTGGCATGAGCTGGATCGCAGCACTGAGAGGAGAGCGTAATGGAGAAGTGGCGTTACTGGATGCTAGGGATCTGTCTGGTCAGCACGGCCAGCAGCGTATGGGCCGATTCGCTGGATCAGCAGCGACAGCGCTATGCGCAAATAAAGCAAGCCTGGGATAACAAACAGATGGACCAGGTAACGCAGCTGATGCCGACGCTGCAGGATTATCCGCTCTACCCGTATCTGCAATATCGCCTGCTGGCGCAGGACCTCGATCAAGAGACGCCGCTGGCGGTGAAGAACTTTATTCAACAATATCCCACGCTGCCACCGGCGCGCTCGCTCTCAACGCGCTTTGTGAATGTGCTGGCGAACCGCCAGGATTGGCAGGGTGTGCTCAGCTTCAGCCCGGATGAACCCAAGCCGGTGCAGGCGCGCTGTAACTGGTATTACGCCAAGTGGGCCACTGGCCAGCAGCAGGCGGCATTTGCCGGTGCGAAAGAGATTTGGCTGCGCGGCACCGCATTGCCGAACGACTGCGACAAACTGTTCTCGGTATGGCAGGCCAGCGGGCAACTCTCGCCGATTACCATTCTCGAGCGCATTCGTCTGGCGATGAAAGCCGGTAACGACAGCCTGGTGAATTACCTGGCGAAAATGCTGCCGGCGGATTATCAAACCACCGCCAGCGCGCTGATTGCGCTGCAGCAGAATCCGCAAACCGTTACCACCTTTGCCAGCACCATGGGGCCAACCGATTTCACCCGCATGGCGACCAGCTACGCCTTCGCCCGTGTGGCGCGTGAGGATATGGACAACGCGCGCATGATGATCCCACAACTTGTGCAGGCGCAGAAGATGAGCCAGGCCGATGAGCAGGATCTGAAAGAGACCGTGGTGTGGCGCATGATGGGCGCAGATCTCACCAGCGAGCAGGCGCGCTGGCGTGATGCGGTGGTGATGAACAGCGAATCCACCGCGCTGGTGGAGCGCCGCGTACGACTGGCGCTGAGCCAGAACGATCGTCGTGGTCTCAATACCTGGATCGCGCGTTTGCCGGTGGAAGCCAAAGAGAAGGATGAGTGGCAATACTGGCAGGCCGATCTGCTGATTTCACAGGGCCGCAAAGAGGAAGCCAACGATATTCTGCGTAAGCTGATGCAGGCGCGCGGCTTCTATCCAATGGTCGCGGCGCAGCGCTTGGGCGTGGAGTATCCGTTGCAGGTCGATAAGGCACCGGCAGCTGATAGCAGCGTGACGCAAGGTGCGGAAATGGCGCGCGTGCGTGAGCTGATGTATTGGGGATTGGATAACCTGGCGCGCAGTGAATGGGCTAATCTGATCTCCAGCAAAACCCGTTCGCAGCAGCAGATGCTGGCGCGTTACGCTAACGAGCAGGATTGGTGGGATCTCAGCGTGCAGGCCACCATCACCGCGAAAATGTGGGATAGCCTAAAAGAGCGCTTCCCGCTGGCGTGGCAAAATCTGTATCAGCAATACACCAGCGACAAAGGCATTCCGCAGAGTTATGCGATGGCGATTTCGCGTCAGGAGAGCGCGTGGAACCCGAAAGCGCGTTCACCGGTGGGCGCCAGCGGATTGATGCAGGTGATGCCTGGCACAGCGACGCATACCGTGAAGATGTATAACATTCCCGGCTATGTGAACAGCAGCCAGCTGCTGGATCCGCAGACCAATATCCAGATCGGGACGCAGTATCTGGAGTACGTCTATCAGCAGTTTGGTCAGAACCGCATCTTCTCTACGGCCGCCTATAACGCCGGTCCGGGACGCGTGCGCAGCTGGCAGAAAACCAGCGGCGGTAATCTTGATGCGGTGGCGTTTATCGAAACCATTCCGTTCTCAGAAACGCGTGGCTACGTGAAAAACGTGTTGGCCTACGATGCCTATTACCGCTACTTCATGGGCAAGCCGGACAAGATTCTCGCCGAAAGTGAGTGGAATCGCCAGTATTGACTGTGCTATGCTTCCGTACTCGTTAATGAGTACGGAAGCCCTTCATGAGCCAACCCCTTTCTTCCCAGCCGGAACCGGCTCAGCCTGTTGAAGATAACTGGCTGCGTTTTATCGAACTGATGCAAAACGCGTTTGCCGATGGCGTAGCGCTGCCGTTATTACAACTGATGATGACGCCGGATGAACGTGAATCCTACGGGACGCGTTTGCGCATTATTGAAGAGTTGATGAGCGGCGAGATGAGCCAGCGTGAACTGAAGAATGAGTTGGGCGTGGGCATTGCCACCATTACACGTGGCTCTAACAGCCTGAAAGAGGCGCCGCCAGAGCTAAAACGCTGGCTGGAAGCGCGTCTTGGCCGCGATTAACGCTGGCTGTACAGCGGATGCGTGAACGGACATAGCGCCAGAATCAACGCCTGATGGTAGACGCTGGAGCGGCTCAGCAGGCCGTGGGTTAAGGCTCCAATCGCGCCGCCTTTGTGTTTGATATTCTCCACGCCGGTTAAGCGTGCTATCTCATCACCCAATTCATGCCCGGCAGCTAAGCCTGTCACGACAATTGGCGGCAGCGTAAAGCTGGCCGAACGTGATTCCCCGCGCTGCTGCGCGTTTTCAATCACCATCCACGCAAAGGCGCAATCGCCTTCAATGCCCGCTTCAATCGCCACCCAGTAATCGGCCTGTGGACGCGCCTGACGCGCGTTCTCTACCCGCTGGCGTGCGCCAGTTCGCGTTTCAACATCACTAAGTGGCTGGGCTGAGACGCCGCTCTCGACCTCAACCCCTTCGATGTGGCAGGATCCTTCGCCGAAAACGTCGTTGAACGCTTGAGCAATCGCGCGAATTTTTGCCGGGTTGATGGTGGCTGCGACAACATGGTACATAATTGTTTGAACCCTCGAGGCAAATTTGTCGCAGTATAACGGAAATTAAGCATGCTACAGGTCTATCTTGTTCGTCACGGTGAAACGGTATGGAATGCGGCCCGACGCATTCAGGGGCAGTCTGACAGCCCGTTAACGGAAAAAGGTGAGCAGCAGGCGCATCAGGTGGGCGAGCGGGTGAAATCGCTGGGCATTACTCACGTGATAGCCAGCGATTTGGGACGTACGCGGCGTACGGCAGAGATTATCGCCGACGCGTGTGGCTGCACCGTTACGCTCGATGCGCGTCTGCGTGAGCTGAATATGGGCTGCCTGGAACAACGTCCACTCGACGGCTTAACCGAAGAAGAGGAAAACTGGCGTAAAACGCTGGTGGATGGCACTACGGCTGGGCGTATTCCGGGTGGCGAATCGATGGCGGAAATGGCAGCGCGTATGCACGAAGCGCTGAATGCGCTGCTCGAGCTGCCTGCCGGTAGCCGTCCGCTGATTGTCAGCCACGGCATGGCGCTGGGCGTGCTGGTCAGCACCATTCTCGGTTTGCCTGCGCATGCGGAGCGTCGTTTACGTCTGCGTAACTGCTCGATTTCACGCGTGGATCATCAGCAGAGCGCGTGGCTGGCGGCCGGTTGGGTGGTTGAGACGGCGGGGGATGTGTCGCATCTGGATGCGCCTGCGCTGGATGAGTTGCAGCGCTGATCGGACGTTGTAAATAAAGAGGTCGCCATGAATGGCGACCCTACGAAATCGTGCAGTTCTGCGCTAAGGTCGCCATGAATGGCGACCCTACGAACGGATTAATGGTTCTGTGGGCGAATCGGAATCAGGTATTCGCAGCGGATTTCCGTTGGCGGCTCGCTCCGCTTCTTACCACCGTGCGTGAAGAAACGCTCGATGTCCTGTCCCTGACGACGCACTAATCCCAGCGTCGGCATGCAGGTGCCGTACAGCAGCAGGATGAATTCACCCAGCGCGCTGCGCGCACCGTTGTAGGTGAACTGAACATAATCGCCCGCTTCCAACACCACGCTCTGATTCGACTGCATGCTTTTTGCCAGCTGATCGGCAGGCACCGCAGTGGTGTAGAGAATCTCCTGCTCATCATCCTTTTCCTGGCTGGCACGCACCTGATGCAGGCCGTACAGCACCGGCGGCACCGTGTCGGTTTCCAGCAGGAACTGTTTCCAGAAATGCATGCGCATCTCATCGCGGTAGCTGGAAATCTGCTCCAGCGTGCAGGAGTAACTCTGCGTTTGGCCGACCAGCACTGTTTCAGGCAGCGTAACAAACTGCGCTTCCGGAATGCTGTTATCGTCGAGGCGAATCGGTGGGCGAATGCCGAACGAGTTCCACTCCGACGAGCGACGATACCAGGCAGGCGTTTGATTGAACTGCTTTTTAAACGCACGGGTAAAGGTCTGCTGCGAGTCGAAGCGATATTGTAAAGCGATGTCGAGGATGGGGCGGCTGGTCAGGCGTAATGCCACCGCGGCTTTCGACAGCCGACGCGCGCGAATATACGCACCAATCGCGTGGCTGGTTACTTCCTTGAACATCCGCTGCAGATGCCACTTGGAATAGCCTGCTTTCTGCGCAACGTGATCTAATGAAAGCGGTTGATCCAGATGGCTCTCCAGCCAGACAAGCAAATCGCGAATGATACCGGCTTGGTCCATAAAACATCCTCATAACTCTCTGGTGGCGCAACTATGAAGTCGTCGAATAATAGCACGAAATGCACAAAAGCGTGGGGGCGGTTTGCTAATCGAGTGTGCTAAGTCAATGCGGGTTGAAACCCGTTTAGATTTGGTTCTGTGTTCGATTGACAGTACATTACATTCTCATCTATTCGATTGGCAATGGTAACTCAATGACAATAGCTCGTATTCTTATAATCACGTTGGCAACATATGCATTCAGTGCTGGCGTTCAGGCCGAAGAGATCGGCTCAGTTGACACGGTGTTCAAGATATTCGGCCCCGATCATAAGATCGTGGTGGAAGCCTTCGATGACCCGGACGTAAAAAATGTAACCTGTTATATCAGCCGGGCAAAAACCGGCGGTATTAAAGGGGGATTAGGTTTGGCGGAAGACACGTCCGACGCGGCCATCTCCTGTCAACAGGTGGGACCGGTAGAGCTTAGCGAGAAAATCGCACAAGGCAAGGCACAAGGTGAAGTGGTATTCAAAAAGCGCACATCGCTGGTGTTTAAGAAGCTGCAGGTGGTGCGCTTCTTTGACCAGAAACGTCATGCGCTGGTGTACCTAAGCTATTCCGACAAAGTGGTGGATGGATCGCCGAAAAATGCGCTGAGCGCCGTGCCGATTATGCCGTGGCATTAATGCAGACATAAAAAAACGCCCTGACGGGCGTTTTTTTCTTTCAAATCTTAATCCTGCAATTCGCCGCAGAAGCGGTAACCTTCGCCGTGAATAGTGGCAATGATTTCTGGCGTATCTGGCGTGGATTCGAAATGCTTACGGATGCGGCGGATGGTGACATCCACGGTACGGTCATGCGGCTTCAGCTCGCGACCGGTCATCTTCTTCAGCAAGTCACCACGCGTCTGGATTTTGCCAGGATTTTCACAGAAGTGCAGCATGGCACGGAATTCACTGCGCGGCAGCTTGTACTGGTCGCCGTTCGGGCTGATCAGTGAGCGGCTGTTGATATCCAGCTCCCAACCATTAAAGCGATAGCTTTCAACCGTACGGCGCTCTTCGCTTGGCATCGCCAGATTCATGGTACGCGACAGCAAATTGCGTGCACGAATCGTCAACTCACGCGGATTGAACGGTTTGGTGATGTAATCATCGGCACCGATTTCCAGACCGAGGATTTTATCCACTTCATTATCACGGCCGGTCAGGAACATCAGCGCGACGTTTGCTTGCTCACGCAATTCGCGCGCCAACAGCAAACCGTTTTTACCTGGCAGGTTGATATCCATAATCACCAGATTGACGTCATTTTCCGTCAAAACCTGATGCATCTCGGCGCCGTCGGTGGCTTCATAGACCACGTAACCTTCTGCCTCAAAGATACTTTTGAGGGTGTTACGCGTGACCAGTTCGTCTTCAACGATAAGAATGTGCGGGGTCTGCATGTTTCGCTACCTAAAATTTGCCAACAAATCGAAAACAGGGCGTACGTCGGTTACGCTATTTTGCTGCAACCGGTATACGAAATAATCTTCGGAATACACCATCCATCTACGTCAACTTCAGTGTTAGCTCAGCCAGTCAGGATGGATATTTGCACGCCCCGAGGATATCGGACAGGCGCTCATCCTAACCGTATTAACAGCAACCTAACAGCACCAACAACAACCGATAAGCATAAAAACAACGCTTCGTTGACTTATATCAAATGCAAGTGTAGCACGTTAACACTTTTATGAAAAACTTCTCCAGGATTGCTAGTTTAGCTCACAAAATGCAGCATTTTTGCTACATTTATCCCTTATACAGCCAAAACTAAAACACGCAGGAAATTATATTTTAATCATATGAAAGAAAAGGGTTTTATATTAAATAGGTCATATAATTTTGCTTATGCCTGCTAATTTCTACTACAGCTGGATTTATCCCTCTTTTAACATCGTTAACATCTTATTTTCTCTGCTAGCCGCAGTTGGTATTTTCTCTCCTGCATGCCAACATAATGCGAGTTGTTAACAGTTCGATGGAAAAATCATGCATTTCCCCTTAATCCTTGTCTCTCCCGCCCGTCCGGAAAATATCGGCGCGGCTGCCCGCGCCATGAAAACCATGGGTTTTAGTGAGCTGCGTATTGTGGCCAGCGATGCCTGGCAAGATCCGGCAGCACGGCGCGTGGCGCACGGCGCCGGTGAGATTCTCGATAACGTCAAAACCTACGCCACGCTGAGCGAGGCGCTAAAAGATGTTGATTTTTCCGTGGCAACTACCGCGCGCAGCCGTGCGAAATTCCGCTATTACGCCACGCCTGCGCAGGTTGAAAACATCCTGCAGGAGAAGCGCCAATGGCTGAGCCGCATCGCGCTGGTGTTTGGCCGTGAAGACAGTGGCTTAACCAATGAAGAACTGGAGCTGGTCGATCTGTTGACCGGAATCCCGATGGCCAATGATTATCCGTCGCTGAATCTCGGTCAGGCGGTGATGGTGTATTGCTATCAACTGTCAGCGCTCAATCAGATAGCGGCTGAGACTGCGGAAGTGGCGAACGAGCACCAACTGCAGGCATTGCGCCAGCGCTTCCACCAGTTGCTGGTTAAGCTGGATGTGAGTGATGACGTCAAAATGGCGGACTGGATCGATCAGCGTATCGGCCTGCTGGAACAGCGTGACAGCGCCATGCTGCATCGTTTGTTACATGACGTAGAAAAAAAACTTATAGATAATTGCTCGGATAAATCCTGAGTTGCTAGTGACTGATGCGGGAATCCGCCGCATCTCCTGAACGATCGCAATAATTTTTGCTTTATCAAGCGCAGCACTGCGCAGCGCCAGGGATGGCGCGGCTAAGACAAATTCGTTGACTTAACGTGCGCTTTGCTTTACTTCTGGAAGGCAGACGGACAAGACAAAGACAGACAGAAAAAAATCTAAATGCGTAAACTCAGCCTGAACACCACAATTATTATTACCACCACCATTACCACAGGTAACGGTGCGGGCTGACGCATACAGGAAAAACAAAGAAAAAAGCCCGCACCTAAACAGTGCGGGCTTTTTTTTCGGCAAAAATTCAGGAGAGCTTTAACTATGCGAGTGCTGAAATTCGGCGGAACCTCAGTAGCCAATGCGGAACGTTTTCTCCGTGTGGCGGATATTCTGGAAAGCAATGCACAACAGGGACAGGTTGCGACCGTTCTCTCTGCACCAGCAAAAATTACCAATCATCTGGTGGCGATGATTGAGAAAACCATCAGCGGCCTCGACACCTTGCCGAATATCAGTGATGCCGAACGTATTTTTGCCGACCTGCTGCAAGGCTTGCGTGACGCGCAGCCGGGCTTTGATTACGACGGACTGAAAACCCGCGTTGAGCTGGAGTTTGCGCAGCTGAAACAGGTGCTGCACGGCATCAGCCTGCTGGGCCAATGCCCGGACGCCGTTAATGCCGCCATCATCTGTCGTGGCGAGAAGCTATCGATTGCGATTATGGAAGCGCTGCTGCAGGCGCGCGGCCACAAAGTCACCGTGATCGATCCGGTGGAGAAGCTGCTGGCGATTGGTCATTACCTTGAATCCACCGTTGATATCGCCGAATCTACGCGCCGCATCGCCGCCAGCCAGATCCCGGCCGATCACTTTATCCTGATGGCCGGTTTCACCGCCGGGAACGAGAAGGGCGAACTGGTGGTGCTGGGCCGTAACGGCTCTGATTATTCCGCTGCGGTGTTGGCTGCGTGTTTGCGCGCTGACTGTTGTGAAATCTGGACCGATGTTGACGGCGTTTATACCTGCGACCCGCGTCAGGTGCCGGATGCGCGCTTACTGAAATCGATGTCGTATCAGGAAGCAATGGAGCTCTCCTACTTCGGCGCCAAAGTCTTGCATCCGCGTACCATCGCGCCCATCGCCCAGTTCCAGATTCCTTGCCTGATCAAAAACACCGCTAACCCGCAAGCGCCGGGCACCTTAATTGGTGGCGAAGGCGAGTTGGATGAAAATCCGGTGAAAGGCATTACTAACCTGAATAACATGGCGATGTTCAACGTGTCAGGTCCGGGCATGAAAGGCATGGTCGGCATGGCGGCGCGCGTTTTCGCCGCGATGTCACGCACCGGCATTTCAGTGGTGCTGATCACCCAATCCTCTTCGGAATACAGCATTAGCTTCTGCGTACCGCAAAGCGAGCAGGCGCGTGCGCGTCGCGTGCTGGAAGAGGAGTTCTACCTTGAGTTGAAAGATGGTTTGCTCGATCCGCTGGACGTGCTGGAACAGCTGGCGGTAATTTCCGTGGTCGGGGATGGCATGCGCACGCTGCGCGGCATCTCGGCCAAATTCTTCTCGGCGCTGGCGCGTGCCAATATCAATATCGTGGCGATTGCACAGGGTTCTTCTGAGCGTTCCATCTCGGTGGTGGTGAGCAACGATGAAGTCACCACCGGCGTGCGGGTGGTGCATCAGATGCTGTTTGCCACCGATCAGGTAATCGAAGTGTTCGTGGTTGGCGTTGGCGGTGTCGGCGCGGCATTGCTGGATCAGCTGCATCGCCAGCAGACATGGCTGAAACAGAAGCATATCGATCTGCGCGTGTGCGGTATCGCTAACTCGCGTGCGCTATTAACCAACGTACACGGTATCGATCTTAGCAACTGGAAGGCAGAACTGAACGAAGCCAAAGAGCCGTTCAATCTCGGTCGCCTGATGCGTTTGGTGAAGGAGTATCATCTACTGAATCCGGTGATCGTCGATTGTACTTCCAGCCAGGCGGTGGCCGATCAGTATGCCGATTTCCTCGCCGAAGGTTTCCACGTCGTCACGCCGAACAAAAAGGCCAACACCTCGTCGTGGAACTACTACCAGCAGATGCGTGCAGCGGCAGCGAAATCGCGCCGTAAATTCCTGTACGACACCAACGTTGGCGCCGGTTTGCCGGTGATCGAAAACCTGCAAAACCTGATGAACGCCGGTGATGAACTGATCAAGTTCTCCGGTATTCTCTCTGGCTCGCTCTCCTTTATCTTCGGCAAGCTTGATGAAGGCGTTTCGCTGTCTGAAGCGACCAAAATGGCGCGAAAAATGGGCTTTACCGAGCCAGATCCGCGTGACGATCTTTCTGGTACCGATGTGGCGCGTAAGCTGCTGATTTTGGCACGTGAAGCGGGACATCAGCTGGAACTCAGCGATATCGAAATCGAACCGCTGCTGCCCGCCAGTCTGACCGAGATCGCTGACGTTGAGCAGTTTATGGAGCGTCTGCCGGAACTGGATAACGCCTTTGCCGCGCGCGTTGCCAAAGCGCGTGACGAAGGTAAAGTATTACGCTTCGTCGGCGCGATTGAAGAAGGCGGCGTTTGCAAAGTGAAGATTGATGCGGTGGACGGCAACGATCCACTGTACAAAGTGAAAAATGGTGAGAATGCGCTGGCATTCTACAGCCGCTACTATCAGCCCATCCCGCTGGTTCTGCGTGGATATGGTGCAGGGAATGATGTCACAGCAGCAGGCGTGTTTGCTGACCTGCTGCGTACGCTGTCGTGGAAGTTGGGAGTTTGATGATGGTAAAAATTTATGCACCGGCCTCGATAGGTAACGTCAGCGTCGGCTTTGATGTGCTGGGCGCGGCGGTTTCGCCGGTGGATGGTACCTTGTTGGGTGACTGCGTTTCCGTCGAAGCCGCCGACAGCTTCAGCCTGGTAAACTCCGGGCGCTTTGTCAGCAAACTGCCGACCAATCCGCAGGAGAACATCGTTTATCAGTGCTGGGAGCGTTATTGCCAGGCGATTGGTAAACACGTTCCGGTGGCGATGACGTTGGAAAAAAATATGCCGATCGGTTCCGGGCTCGGCTCAAGCGCCTGTTCGGTGGTTGCTGGCTTGATGGCGATGAACGAATTCTGCGGTAAGCCGCTCAACGACACCGAACTGCTGGCGTTGATGGGCGAGCTGGAAGGGCGTATTTCCGGCAGCGTACACTTTGATAATGTTGCACCGTGCTTCCTTGGCGGCGTGCAGCTGATGATTGAAGAGAACGGCATTATCAGTCAGGACGTGCCGTGCTTTGACGAATGGCTGTGGGTGATGGCGTATCCGGGGATTAAAGTCTCCACCGCCGAAGCGCGCGCCATTCTACCGGCACAATACCGCAAAGAGGATGCCATCAAGCATGGTCGCCTGCTGGCGGGCTTTATTCATGCCTGTCATACGCGTCAGCCAGGGCTTGCGGCTAAACTTATGCAGGATGTTATCGCTGAGCCGTATCGCACCAAACTGCTGCCAGGCTTCGCCGATGCGCGTAAAGCGGCACAGGATATTGGCGCGCTGGCCTGCGGTATTTCGGGTTCCGGCCCGACACTTTTCGCTGTTTGCAACGAGATGGCAACGGCACAGCGGATGGCGGACTGGCTAAGCCAGCACTATCTGCAGAATGAAGAAGGTTTCGTCCACATCTGCCGTCTTGATACGGCTGGCGCACGTAAATTGGGATAACGCATGAAACTCTACAACCTTAAGGATCACAACGAGCAGGTTAGTTTTGCTCAAGCCGTGAAACAGGGCCTTGGCTCGCAGCAAGGGCTGTTTTTCCCGCTCGAACTGCCGGAATTCGAACTGACCGATATCGATGCCATGCTGGAGATGGATTTCGTCAGCCGCAGCAGCAAAATTCTCTCTGCCTATATTGGCGATGAAATTGCGGCGCATCAGTTGGCCGAGCGCGTAAAAAACGCCTTTGCTTTCCCGGCGCCAGTGGCAAAGGTCAGCGATGATGTGGCTTGCCTCGAGCTGTTCCACGGCCCAACGCTGGCGTTCAAAGATTTCGGCGGCCGCTTTATGGCGCAGATGCTCTCCTATGTGAGCGGTGCGGATGAGCAGATCACCATTCTGACCGCCACGTCCGGCGATACCGGCGCAGCGGTGGCGCATGCCTTCTACGGCATGGAAAACGTGCGCGTGGTGATTCTCTATCCGCAGGGAAAAATCAGCCCGCTGCAGGAGAAACTGTTCTGTACGCTGGGCGGCAACATCGAAACCATCGCGGTTGAAGGTGATTTCGATGCATGTCAGGCCCTGGTGAAACAGGCGTTTGATGATGAAGAACTGAAGAAGGCGATTGGCCTGAACTCGGCGAACTCGATCAACATCAGCCGTCTGCTGGCGCAAATTTGCTACTACTTCGAAGCGGTAGCGCAGCTGCCACAAGAGAAGCGCAATCAGCTGGTGGTATCGGTGCCGAGCGGCAACTTCGGTGACTTAACGGCGGGTTTGCTGGCGAAATCATTGGGTCTGCCGATCAAGCGCTTTATCGCGGCGACCAATGCGAACGATACCGTGCCACGCTTCCTCGGCAACGGTGCATGGCAGCCAAACGCCACGGTAGCAACGCTGTCGAACGCCATGGATGTCAGCCAGCCAAACAACTGGCCGCGCGTGGAAGAGCTGTTCCGCCGCAAAACCTGGCGTTTGACCGATCTGGCGTACGGCGCGGTGTCTGATGAAACCACCAAATCCACCATGCGCGAGCTGGCGGAGATTGGCTACATCTCTGAACCGCATGCGGCGATTGCTTATCGTCTGCTGCGCGACAACCTGCAGGAGGGCGAATACGGCCTGTTCCTTGGCACCGCGCATCCGGCGAAGTTTAAAGAGAGCGTGGACGAGATTTTAGGTCAGGATCTGCCGCTGCCGAAAGAGCTGGCCGAGCGCGCCGACTTGCCGCTGCTGTCGCACAATCTGAAAGGCGATTTCGCTGAACTGCGCGCGTTTTTGCTGAAGTAAGTGCTCGTTG
>NZ_DALYOQ010000096.1:0-13556 GCF_031974595.1 Pantoea sp. CTOTU46764
GGCGCGCCAGCATCGCCACCATCTCCGCCGACGGGCCGTTTTCGCCCTTCCCCGGCATCGACCGCGTGATTACCTTGCTGCATGGCGACAGCGTTTTACTTGAGAGTGAACAGGCTCAGCAGCGCTTAACCCCGCTGCAGCCATGGGCGTTTCCCGGTGAATGGGCGATTGAAGCTAAAATTTCTGGCAGCTGTCAGGATTTCAATATCATGACGCGGCGCGACAGCTGGCGGTCTGCGGTGAGCATCGCGCAAAAAACGGCCAGCAGCGAAAACGGCGTGGCGTGGGTGGTGGCGGGCACATGGCAAACATCGGCCGGAGAAATGCTGGCGGTGGATCAGGGGATGTGGTGGCTGGATGAAACGCTACAGCTGGCACCACAAACGTCGGATGCCAGACTGTTATTTGTCACGCTTAACCGTGTCCTCTAAAGCGCCCCAGCAACTTATAGCGCGATCCCGGATAAAGCAGGCGCGCGTAGGTCACAATCTTGTTGTCGCTCCACGTCTGACGACGAATCAACAGGCACGGCTCATGTTCATCCAGCGCCAGATGCTTACGCTGGCGCAGGTCCGGCAGCACCGCTTCAACAATATGCTCACCGGCGGTCAGCGGGGCGACGCGCATCAAATAGGTGTACGGCGTCAGCTGATGATAATCCTGACTGAGATAATCCGGCGCCACCAGCGGATTGACCAAACGATCTTCCAGCTGCACCGGCAGATCGTTTTCGTAATGCACAATCAGCGAATGGAACAGCGTTTGCCCGGTAGATAATCCCAGCACCGCCGCCTGTTCGGGATCGGCCTTCATCTGTCCAATCGACAAAATCTTGCAGCTGTGACGATGTCCGCGCTGCGCAATCTCATCGGCGATGTTGTGCACTTCCAGCATCGCGGTGTAGCCCTTCATCTCAGCGACAAAAGTGCCTACGCCCTGCATGCGCACCAGAAAACCTTCGCTGGTGAGCTCACGCAGCGCGCGGTTAATGGTCATGCGACTGACGCCCAGCTCGTTCACCAGTTCACTTTCAGACGGCACGCGCTGATTGGCTTTCCAGTGGCCTTCACGGATCTGGCTAACGATCGCCTGCTTCACCCGCTGGTAAATCGGCGCAGGCTCATCGCCCATCGCCGCAGCCAGCTGTGCTACTGCTGTTTGCTCCGCCATTTCCTGTTCCTTTAAACAATAATGCCCAAAGTTTACTGTCTCAGCCAGTAAATGTATATACATCTAATTGTGCAATCCGCCCAGCAGTGGTGCAGCTTTCGTGCCATTGCGGTGCAATCACGTTGCGGTTGCGCCTGTTTCACCGCTTTGCGCCGCATTTCACAGAACAAGAACAATCTGGCATAGCGCTTGCTACTTGTATAGACAAGATTAGACACTTATGCTTCACTTATCGCAATCCACGGCAAATCGGACCGCCCCATCGCAAAATATCGGCGTCCGATTCATGCCAGATCACTTGTATAGACAGGAGTAGACTATGTCAGGTTCGGTTCAGGAAATTCGCCTCGTTCCCGGTGAAGTGGACCTCGCGACCTTGCGCTGCATTTATCAAAGCAAGGTAACGCTCACGTTGGCCGATGACGCGCGCGCAGCGATTGCTCGTGCCCATGAAACCGTCGATGCCATCGTCGCATCCGGCAACGTGGTGTACGGCATCAACACCGGTTTCGGCAAGCTGGCGCAGACGCAAATCCCTTCGGCGCGGCTGGCAGAACTGCAGCGCAATCTGGTGCTGTCGCACAGCGTTGGCCTCGGCGATTTGCTGCCGGACAATGTGGCGCGACTGGTGGTCGCCACCAAAATTATCAGCCTGGCGCGCGGCCACTCTGGCGTGCGCATCGAACTGATTGAAGCGTTGCTGGCGCTGTTCAACGCGGGCGTGATGCCGTGCATCCCGGAGAAAGGTTCGGTGGGCGCGTCAGGCGATCTGGCGCCGCTGGCACATCTTTCCTTGATGCTGCTGGGCGAAGGTCAGGTGCGCGTCGAGGGCGAATTAATTCCTGCTACTGAAGGCTTAGCGCGCGTTGGCCTGCAGCCGATTGTGTTGGGCCCTAAAGAAGGTCTGGCGCTGCTCAACGGCACGCAGGTCTCGAATGCGCTGGCGCTGCGCGGTCTATTCGAAGCGGAAAACCTGTTCGCGGCGGGCCTGATGGCCGGCGCGCTGTCGCTGGAAGCGATTAAAGGCTCGGTTAAACCTTACGATGCGCGTATTCACGAAGCGCGTGGTCAGGTTGGACAGATCAACGTTGCCGCCGCCGTCTCCTCTTTATTATCCGGTAGTGAAATCCTCAGCTCGCACACCAACTGTGGTCGCGTGCAGGATCCCTACTCGATTCGCTGCGTGCCACAGGTGATGGGCGCCTGCCTGGATAACCTGACGCATGCCGCGCGCGTATTACAGATTGAAGCCAACGCCGCCTCGGATAATCCGCTGGTGTTCAGCGACAGCGGCGATGTGATTTCCGGCGGTAACTTCCACGCCGAGCCGGTGGCCTTCGCCGCCGATATTCTGGCACTGGCGATTGCCGAAATCGGCGCGATCTCCGAGCGTCGTCTGGCGCTGCTGCTGGATACCGGCCTCTCCGGTTTGCCGCCGTTCCTCGTCAATGATGGCGGCGTTAACTCCGGCTTTATGATCGCCCAGGTCACTGCGGCGGCGCTGGCGTCTGAGAACAAATCGCTGGCGCATCCTGGCAGCGTTGACAGCCTGCCGACCTCCGCCAACCAGGAAGATCACGTCTCGATGGCGACCTACGCAGCCCGCCGCCTCGGCAGCATGTGCTTCAACACCGCCGCCGTAGTGGGTATTGAAGCGATGGCCGCTGCACAAGGCATTGATTTCCATCGTCCGCTGCAGAGTTCGCCGACGCTGGAACAGGCGATGAGCCGCATCCGCGAGAACGTGGCCTTCCTCGATCACGACCGTTTACTGGCGCCGGATATCGAATCCATGCGTCTGTGGGCCAGCGCATCCGCATGGCCTGAATCCCTTACCGCGCTGCTGCCAAGCCAGCGTAAGACTGTTAATTAAGGAATCGATGATGAGCGAAACTTTGACTCAGGCTGTAGCCCGTGAAATCCGTGCGCCGCGCGGTAATGAATTGCACTGCGCCAACTGGTTGATTGAAGCGGCTTACCGCATGATCCAGAACAACCTCGATCCTGACGTGGCAGAGCGCCCGGAAGATCTGGTGGTGTACGGCGGCATCGGTAAAGCCGCGCGAAACTGGGAGTGCTTCGAGCAGATCCTGCGTTCGCTGCGTGCGCTGCAGCCGGAAGAGACATTGCTGATCCAGTCCGGCAAACCGGTGGGCGTATTCCGCACGCATGCTGATGCACCGCGCGTGCTGCTGGCTAACTCGAATCTGGTGCCACATTGGGCCAACTGGGATCACTTCCACGAGCTGGATCAAAAAGGCCTGATGATGTACGGCCAGATGACTGCCGGTTCGTGGATCTACATCGGTGCGCAGGGCATCGTGCAAGGTACCTTTGAAACCTTCGCCGAAGCCGGTCGCCAGCATTACGACAGCAATCTCAGCGGCCGCTGGATCCTCACCGCCGGTTTGGGTGGCATGGGCGGCGCACAACCGCTGGCGGGCGTGTTGGCCGGTGCCAGCGTGCTGGCGATTGAGTGCCAGGAATCACGCATCGATTTCCGTATCCGTACTCGCTACGTCGATCACAAAGCCTATACGCTGGACGAAGCACTGGCGCTGATTGATCAGGCGAATAAAGAGAAGCGCGCCATTTCTGTTGGCCTGCTGGGCAACGCCGCTGAAATCGTGCCGGAGCTGGTGAAACGTGCCAAAGCGGGCGGCATGAAGCCGGATATCGTCACCGATCAAACTTCGGCGCACGATCCGATTAACGGTTATCTGCCGGTCGGTTGGGATGTGGCGCGCTGGGAAGCCGAGCGTGTCAGCAACCCGAAAGCGGTGGAGAAAGCCGCACGCGCCTCTATGGCGGTGCATGTACAGGCGATGCTG
The DNA here is from genome assembly GCF_031974595.1 of Pantoea sp. CTOTU46764. Classification (NCBI taxonomy): domain Bacteria; kingdom Pseudomonadati; phylum Pseudomonadota; class Gammaproteobacteria; order Enterobacterales; family Erwiniaceae; genus Pantoea; species Pantoea sp. CTOTU46764. The sequence continues at coordinate 4,002 of NZ_DALYOQ010000096.1, forward strand.
GATTTCCATCACATGGGCGTCCCGACCGTGGATTACGGCAACAACATCCGTCAGGTAGCGCTGGATGAAGGCGTGAAAAATGCCTTTGATTTTCCAGGCTTTGTGCCGGCCTATATTCGACCGTTGTTCTGCGAAGGCAAAGGTCCGTTCCGCTGGGTGGCGCTGTCTGGCGATCCGGAAGATATCTACAAAACCGATGCCAAGCTGAAAGAGCTGTTCCCGGATCACCAGAATCTGCACCGCTGGCTCGACATGGCGCAGGAGCGCATCGCCTTCCAGGGCTTACCAGCGCGTATCTGCTGGCTGGGTCTTGGCGAGCGTCATAAAGCGGCGCTGGCGTTCAACGAGATGGTGCGTAACGGCGATCTAAAAGCGCCGATCGTCATTGGTCGCGATCATCTGGATTGCGGTTCCGTGGCGTCACCGAACCGTGAAACCGAAGCGATGAAGGATGGCTCGGATGCAGTATCGGATTGGCCGCTGCTGAATGCCCTGCTGAACACCGCAGGCGGCGCGACCTGGGTCAGCCTGCACCATGGCGGCGGCGTTGGTATGGGCTTCTCGCAGCACTCCGGCGTAGTGATTGTGTGTGACGGCAGCAAGGAAGCCGATGCGCGTCTGGGTCGCGTGTTGTGGAACGATCCGGCTACCGGCGTAATGCGTCACGCGGATGCCGGTTATGAATTAGCGCAAAGCTGCGCGCAGGAACACGGCTTAAACCTGCCGATGCAGAAGTAACGTTCACCTCGCGCACTCCGATCGATCCCCTCTTCCGCCTGCGGGAGAGGTTTAGGGTGAGGGACAGCGCGCATCTTTCAACATTGTGCCGCATTCCCCCTCATCCCAGCCTTCTCCCGCGTGCGGGAGAAGGAGCCGATCGAGCCTCTTTCTATATTCCATTCCGCTATACCCTATAGCCAAATCATTCCGTTCCGCGATAGACGCCGCTATGCGCTTGCCACTACAGTAAATAGATTATTTTGCAGCTCACGCTGCTAATGGAGAGCCTTACCTTATGAGCCTGCCTGCTGCACTGCTGGAAAACGCCCTCAACTGGCGTCGTCAGTTACACCAACATCCTGAACTGGGTTACCAGGAGCAGCAGACCAGCGAGCTCGTCGCGAAGGTACTCACCGAGGCCGGATTACAGGTGTTTCGTGGCTTAGCCGGCACCGGCGTCATCGGCACCTTAGAGAACGGTCCCGGCCCGGTTATCGGTCTGCGCGCGGATATGGATGCGCTGCCGATCACCGAAAAAGGTGCGCCGCAATGGAAGTCGCAAAAAGCTGGCGTCATGCACGCCTGCGGCCATGATGGTCACACTTCTATTCTGCTGGCTGCAGCCTGTCAGCTGGCGGCCACGCGCAACTTCAGCGGCACCCTTCACTTCATCTTCCAGCCCGCCGAGGAGAATCTGGGTGGCGCGCGCAAGATGGTGGAAGAAGGTCTGTTCCAGCGCTTCCCAATGGATGCGGTTTACGCCATGCATAACTGGCCGGGCATGCCGGTGGGCACGCTGGCGGTGAACCCGGATGCGATGATGGCGTCACTCGACTCGTTTGAAATTACGCTGCACGGTAAAAGCTGCCATGCGGCGATGCCGGAGAGCGGTGCCGATCCGATGGTGGTGGCCGCCGAACTGATTCTGGCGCTGCAGACCATTCCGTCGCGTCGTCTGTCACCGCTGGCTTCGGCGGTGGTGAGCGTGACACAAATTCACGGCGGTGAAGCGATTAACGTCATTCCTGAGCAGATTGTGTTGCGCGGCACGGTACGATGTTTGCAGACCGACGTGCGCAATCGCGTGCGTGGTCTGATTGAGGATTTTGTCACTACGTTGCCGCGTCCGTTTGGCGTCAGCGGCGAGATTCACTGGTATCCCGGTTATCCGGTCACCGCCAACCATGCAGAGCAAGCCGAACAGGTGCGTGCGGTGGCGGTTGATGTGCTCGGCGAGTCGCAGGTGCATTGGCAGGTGAACCCTTCAATGGCTTCGGAAGATTTTGCCTGCATGATGGAAGCCTGTCCCGGCGCCTATTTCTGGCTCGGTGCCGATGGCGCGACGCCGTCCGCCCCGCTGCATAACGCGCATTACGATTTTAATGATGAGCTGCTGCCGATCGGTATTACCTTCTGGCAGCGTTTGGTGGAGAGCGTGTTAGCGAAAGCGTGATGGCGTGATGGCGGTCGCCATGAATGGCGACCCTACGGAAACCTTGGGATGCGCCTGGCAGGCCTCAGATCCCCGCTCGCTGTAAGCGCCCTTCCGCATCCGCCATGCTGGCCGATTCCCTGGTCGCCACCAAACAACACGCCAGTTGCAACCGCAGCGCCTGCGGTACAGCGCGTTCCCCGGCTAACACCTGATTGATCCACACAGCGGTATCCTGCGCGCTTTTGCTTTCCGGCAGTTCCACACTCACTTCCGGCTGGCGCTCAACCCACACTTCCGCTTCTGCACCCGCGCCGCGAATGTAGTTAATCGCCGGGCAGCGCTGCGGATTGGCGTACACCTCGCCTTCGGTGCCGTTGAGCAGAATCGCCGGTGCATCGATATCCTGGAAAAATTTCCCGACGCGCGGCACATATTCCGGATGCGAGACGCTGGCCAGACGCAGCGCGGCGCGTTCGGCAAACGGCGTCGCCAGTTTCGCCAGCGTATGCGCGCTGTTACGCACGCCCATACGCCAGCGCAGCGACAGCTGTTGCGCCATCGGCGCACATAGATGGTCAATGGTGATAAACGCCAACTCTCCGTTATCCAGCTTCGCCTGCGCCTGTGCGGCGGAGGTCACAGGCGCGATGTCCAGCGCCGCCAGCACCGCTTCGGTGGTGATGCGCGTGGGATCGTCGCTAACGCCATGTAACAGCACCGGGAAGCCGATTTTCACCAGCAGCAGCGCCAGCAGCGGCGTCAAATTGCCCTGACGACGCGCACCGTTGTAGCTGGGAATAACAATCGGCACCGGACGATGAGCCGGTGCCTGCAACTGCATCATCTGCTGCTGCATCGCGTGGTAAAAACCGCGCATCTCCTCTTCGCCTTCGCCCTTGATGCGCAGTGCAATTAGCACGCCACCCAGCTCCAGCTCCGGCACTTCACCGGCCAGCATCGCGCTGTAGAGCGCCTGCGCGGTGTCGAAATCGATATCGCGCGCGTGATTTTTCCCGCGCCCAATCTCTTTAATGATTTTATTCAGTTCCATCAGGCATTCCCGCTTCCAGGGCGCGCCGCCATGCGGCTGCCAAAGTTAGATTTTCTTACTGCGACTTTTTTTCGGCTTGTCACTGCTAGCTTCCGGCATCGGCGGTTGCTCAATCGGGAACACCGGTAACGCGGCCAGCAGTCGGCTGCCATAAGCTTTGTTGAGCAGGCGGCGATCGTAAATCACGATTTCGCCAAAGCAGCTGTGGCTGCGAATCAAACGTCCTACCTGTTGAATCAAGGTAAAGGAGGCGCTCGGCAAGCTCTGCACCTCGAACGGATAACGTTTCAGGCTCTTCAGCCATTCGCCCTCGGTCAAAATTACCGGACTGTCCACCGGCGGAAAAGCGATTTTATGGATATGCACCTGCGACAGCAGATCGCCTTTCAAATCCAGCCCTTCAGCGAACGATTGCAGCCCCACTAAAATGCTGGTTTTACCGGCTTCGACGCGTTCCCGGTGCAGCGCCACCAGGCGCGAGCGCGGCTGGTCACCTTGCACCAGCATTGATAAACGCAGCTCCGGAATGTGCGCGACAAACTGCTGCATCGCGCGGCCGCTGGCAAACAGCACCAGCACGCCTTTGTGCTTCTCTTCGGCAATCTGCTGACGGAAGAAACGCGCCATCTCGGCGATGTGTTCCGCTTCCTGCGCCATCTGCGGCTCAAACTGCATCTGCGGAATCACCAGTTTGCCCTGATCGATATGGTTAAACGGTGAATCCAGCGCCACGAAGCGGTCGCCGGCTTTCTCGCTCAGGCCAGACATCTCCTGCAAACGGTTGAAGCTGTTGAGCGAGCGCAACGTGGCGGAGGTCACCACCACATGCGGGATTTTGCGCCACAGGATTTTTTCCAGCTGATCGCTCACGCGAATGCCCGCGCAGTGGAACAGCAGATGCGCCTGGCCTTCGCGGATCTCACGCGTAATCCACTTCGACACCGGCGCATTTGAGGCTTTCTCCATCGCCGCCAGCCGCCACAGCTTGCTGATTGATTCGAACCAGCCGAAGTGGCGATTGAGCTGAATAATCGCTTTATGCAGCCGCATGATATCGGCTTTACCGGTTTGATCGCCCAACTCGTTGAGCAGGCCTTCACTCAGGCCACGCAGCGCATCGCTCAGTTTGAACAGCCGCGCGCACAAGCTCAGCAGCTCTTCCGGCAGTTCGCCCAGCACAAAGCGGAACTCACCCGGCTGATTATGGCCCGGCAGCAGCGGATTGAGGGCATCGCACAGGATCTGCAGCAGCTCACGCATTTCGTCGCAGTGGCCTTTCAGGCGTTCCGGATTGGAGAGCGGCGGCGGCGATTTTGGACGGAACTGCGCCATGATGGTTTCCACCAGCCGCACAAACAGATCGAGCTGCAAACTGCTCCAGCCGGGCGTGATCTCCGCGCTCATCTCCAGCGCATCGCGCGCCACCTCCGGCAGATGATGGCCTTCGTCCAGCACCAGCATCAGGTTTTTCGCCGGTGGCAGCACCGATTCATTCTCCATCGCCGCCATCACCAGCGCATGGTTGGCGACCACCACATCCGCCTGCTCAATTTCGCGACGTGCGACAAAGAACGGGCATTCGCGATACCAGCGGCAGTGATGCCCGAGACAATTGGCTTTGTCGGTGGAGAGGCGTTGCCACAAGCTGTCGTCAATGTTGACATCGGTGTGATCGCGCAAGCCATCCCAGCGGTAGCTGCTGAGCTGCTTCTCCAGCTTGGCGCAGAATTTTTGCTCCTCTTTCGAGCCGGTCACCGCCTCTTCATCAAGATAGAGCAGCAAATCGCCCTGCTGATCTTCGGTCGCCGCAAGCGCCGCAAGGTTGCGCGGACAAACATAGCGTCCACGGCCAAAGGCAGCGGTAAAGGTAAGATCGGGGATGATTTTCTTCAGCAGCGGCAGATCCTTGGTGAAGATCTGATCCTGCAACGCCACGTTGGCGGTGCTGATCACCAGCCGCTTCTCCTCGGCGCGGCTCACCGCAATACCGGGAATCAAATAAGAGAGGGTTTTGCCGACGCCGGTGGGCGCTTCAATCGCCAGATGACGCCCTTCGTCACCGGCCAGACTTTTCGCCACTTCGGCAATCATCTGGCGCTGCGGCGCGCGCGGGATAAAGTCAGGAACCTGCTGCTGCAGCGCCTTATACCATTGCGCAATCTGGCTTTTTATCGCTGCTGTCAGGGCCATTTTCGTTACTGTTTGCTGAATTGGCCTGTATTTTTACACAGTATTGGCGCAGCGTCAGCTTTCGCTGCTATTTTTTCGCGCTGGATTCAGAATTTCACGCATCGCACGAATCAAGGTTTCCCGCGCGCGCCCACGGCGGAACGCAAAAGAGAAAGGCGCGCGGAAGTGGAAATGGTGCGGCAGCAGACGGCGCAGCGTGCCCTGCTGTTCCCCGCTGCGCGCATAGTGTTCGGGTAAATAGCCGATAAAGCGGCCGGAGAGAATCAGCGTCAGCTGCGCTTCGATGCTCTCCACCGATGCGTTGCTCTGGCGGAAGCCGCGCTTGTGGAGCTCCTGCTGATTCCAGTAACGCCGCGTCACCATGCCGGTTTGCTGCACGGTGCGCACATCCGGATGACCTTCAGCTAGCGGATGTTCCGGGCTGCAATAGAGCCAATGCTGTTCTTCATACAGCGGAATGGTCACCAGATTGCTGGCGCGCAGCGGGAAGTGACCAATCGCCAAATCGAGCCGATCCTCCAGCAACTGCTGCTGTAACTCATTGGGATCGCGCACGCTCAGATTAAAAAACACCGCCGGAAAGCGCTGATTAAAGCGGGCGATGGCAGCGGGCAGATCCAGCGTGCTGTCGGTGACGGTGGCGTCCACCACGCCAAGCGAGAAGGTGCCGCCCTGCGCGCTTTTCAAGGTTTCCACCTGCTCCTGCCAACCCGCCAGCGTCGCCAGCATCTCCTGACTGTAACGATAGAAATGCTCGCCTTTGCTGGTCAGGGTAAAGCCGCCGCGCCCGCGCTGACAGAGGATAAAACCGAGCTGCGTTTCCAGCTCGCTCATGTAGGCGCTGATGGCGGGCGTGGTCATGTTCAGCGCCTGCTGCGCGCGCGAATAGCCCTGATTTTCCACCACGCTGGCGAACACCTGCAGCAGTTTAAGATTGGGAAGCGTCTGCACCGATTTTCCTTCAGTGATTGCTAACTAAAGTTAAGTAATCTCTGAAGTGATTATCTGCTGTCAAGGATTTTTCCGGCGCGCGGGCTGGGTAATGATGGGTTTCACCTGACTGAAGGAGTGCGTGATGACCGATTTCCCCCAGCCGCAAGGCGGCAACGAGATGCCCCGTTTTGCCGGACGCGGCACCATGATGCGTTTGCCCGCCGCTGACTCCCCGGCCAATTTGGATGTGGCGTTCGTCGGCATTCCGCTGGATATCGGCACCTCGCAGCGCAGCGGTACGCGCTATGGCCCGCGCGCCATTCGCGCCGATTCCGTGATGATCCGCCCGTACAACATGGCCACCGGCGCCGCGCCCTTTGATTCGCTGCGCGTCGGCGATCTCGGCGATGTGCCGATCAACACCTACAGCCTGCTGAAATCGGTTGATATCATCGAAAACTATTATACCGAGCTGAATACCTGGCCGATTATCCCGTTAACGCTGGGCGGCGATCACACGCTAACGCTGCCGATTTTACGCGCGCTGGCGAAGAAGCATGGGCCGCTGGGGCTGATTCACATTGATGCGCACACCGATACCAACGACGAGATGTTTGGCGAGAAGATCGCGCACGGCACCACGTTCCGCCGCGCGGTGGAAGAAGGCCTGCTCGACTGCCAGCGCGTGGTGCAGATCGGGCAACGTGCGCAAGGCTATGCCGCCGATGATTTTCAGTGGGGCGTCGATCAGGGCTTCCATCTGGTGCCCGCCGAGCAGTGCTGGTATCGATCCATGACGCCGCTAATGGCCGACGTGCGCGCGCGTATCGGCAACGGCCCGGTGTATCTCTCTTACGATATCGACAGCTTTGATCCGGCGTGGGCGCCCGGCACCGGTACGCCGGAAGTGGGCGGTTTGACTTCGATGCAAGGGCTGGAGATCGTGCGCGGCTGCCGTGGACTCAATCTGGTGGGCGGCGATCTGGTGGAAGTCTCGCCGCCGTATGACATCAGCGGCATGACCTCGCAGCTGGCGGCCAATATCCTTTATGAGATGCTGTGCGTGTTGCCCGGCGTCCGTTACACAGAGAACAAGTGATGACACAACAGAATCTGGTGTTCCCGGCGCGCGTGCTGCGCGGTGCGGGCGTGATCAATCAATTAGGCGCGATCTGCGCCGGACTGGGCCAGCGTGCGCTGCTGATTGGCGGCCATCAGGCGTTGCAGGCGGTTGAAGCGCAGGTTCGCGCGCAGCTGCTGGCAGCCAACGTCACGCTGCTGGCGCAGGAGTGGTTTGGCGGCGAAACCTCGATCAATCACATCAACCGTTTAGCGGCGCTGGCAACCGAACTGCACGCCGAGGTGCTGATTGGCGTCGGCGGTGGTAAATCGCTGGATACGGTGAAAGCGGTGGGCGCACAGCTCGGCTTGCCGGTAGTAACGCTGCCAACCATTGCCGCCACCTGTTCAGCGGTCACGCCGCTGAGTATTCGCTATGACGATAACGGCAATTTCTTCGATATCTTCCCGCTGCCGCAGGCACCGGCAGCAGTGATTATCGACAGCGAGCTGCTGGCAAAAGCGCCCGCGCGCTGGCTTGCCGCCGGGCTGGGCGATACGCTGGCGAAGTGGTACGAGTTCCGTGCGGTCAGCGCACGCCATCCGGCGCGCGACGGTAATGCGCTCTCGTCACTGGCGCACAGCCAGATTTGTTATGACGTGATTGCCGAACACGGCCCGGCGGCCTATGCCGCAGTGCTGCGCGGTGAGAGCAGCGCGTCGCTTGATCAGGTGCTGGATGCGATTTTCACCTGGGCAGGATTAACCTCGCTGATGAGCAATGGCGCACACGCAGCGGCTTCGCATGCGATTTATGAAGGTTTTACCTTCTGCGATAAAACCCGCGAGTTTGGTCATGGCCTGCTGGTCGGCTTCGGCAATCTTTGTTTGCTGGCGCTGGAGAATCGCGCCGATGAGGAGGTGTTGGATGAGATGCGCCTGGCACGCGACTGCGGCGTGCCGCTGACGCTGAGCGAGATTGCCGAGCTGGATGAGCATGAGCTGGCGCGGATTGTGCGCGAATCGGTGCATGCGCCGGATATGGAGAACATGGCCGAAGCGGTGACCGAAGCGCGCTTGCTGGCGGCGATGGTGCGGATTGAGGGGTTGTCGGGCAGGGTTTAGCCTGTGCTGGCTTTCCCCCATCCCGGCCTTCCCCCGCAAGCGGGGGAAGGAGACGCTGCCGCATGCAGCTTCATCACTGACATGTGGCAGCATCTTCCTCCCCCATTTATGGGGGAGGACCGAGGAGGGGGACAGCGTGCACCGACCGGGATGGGAAACAGCGAGCACAATAAAATCACCTTATCGCCAACAACCCCACCACTTCCCTTACATCCGCCACCTCATCCAACTCCAGACACACCACCTCGAGCCGTTCGACCTGATCCAGCGGCAACACGCGCGCCGCCAAACTGTGGTACTTCGCCAGCAGCGCATCCAGCGTGAGCGGATTGGTTGGCGCGCCTGACGGCACCGGCACATGCTGCTGCCACTGTACGCCCTGCTCGGTTTCCAGCCGCACCCACGGTTCGTCGTCGCGGCTCTGCTGTTCATCGATCACCAGCTCAATACGCGCCAGCAACGCTTCCACATCAGGATGCAGCCGTTTGGCGTCGTCATAACTCGCCAGTTCCGCCGAGTCGTAAAGCGCTCGCGCCGCCAGCGCATACGGCAGGCTCATCTGCGCCGCCGCCAGGCTGTGTAACTCGCGTCCGCCGCACATCTCCAGCAGGAACGGATTCACGCCCACCACGATACGCGCGATCTGCTCTACGCGCACATCATGCTGTTGCAGCAGGATTCCCAGCGCATCAATCGCCGCGTGGGTACCACGGCACGAGGCGTAAGGTTTGATCGAGCAGCGCGCCAGTTTCCATACCTCACCGAGATCCGCCGTCAAGGCCTGTGGCTGCTGAGTATCTGCCGCTAAGGTTTGCAGGAAGCCGCCCCAGCGCGGTTCAAACACCGCCGAAGGCCCACTGATGCCGCGTTGTGCCAGCAGCGCGGCCTGCACGCCGCCTTCTGCGGCACGCGCGGCATGCAGTTTTTTGGTGTGCGATCCGTCGTGAATAAAGCCCCACAAACCGCCACTGAAGCTGGCGGCAATGCCCAGTGCAGACGCGCACTGCTCGCGATCCAGCTGCAGTAGCGAACACACCGCCGC
>NZ_DALYOQ010000097.1:0-12763 GCF_031974595.1 Pantoea sp. CTOTU46764
AGGCGCTCTCTGCTCGGTCGCCGCACGAAGGTGCTGCAACTGCCTCAGCAACTGGCGAACGAAAGTCGCTCAATGCTTAACTGAGCGCCATTAATGGCGCCCCTACAATGCTAACTCACCAGCGAATACGCAATCGACGAAATCGCCAGCACGCCGACAATCACCACAAACACGTTACTGATCTTCCCGCTGTACTGACGCATCGCCGGCACTTTCTGGATGGCGTACATCGGCATCAGGAACAGAATCATCGCAATGATCGGCCCCCCCAGCGTTTCAATCATGCCCAGAATACTGGGGTTAAGTGTCGCCACCAGCCAGGTGGTCAGCAGCATAAACGCGGTGGTCAGGCGATTCAGGCGCTGCGGCGTAACGGTTTTTCCGCGACTGCGCAGTGACTTCACCACCATGCCGTTAAACCCTTCACGCGCACCCAGATAATGCCCGAGAAACGATTTGGTGATCGCCACCATCGCAACAATCGGCCCCATCCACGCAATCATCGGCACATTAAAGTGGTTGGCTAAGTAAGACAGAATAGTGATGTTCTGATCTTTCGCCGCCTGCAGATCGGCGGGCGACAAGCTCAGCACGCAGCTGAACACAAAGAACATCACCGTCACCACCATAAGTAGATGGGCGTTCGCCAGAATGCGCGAACACTTCTTCTCCGCGCCTGCGCCGTACTCATCGCGCTTGGCAACGGCAAAAGAGGAGATGATCGGCGAATGGTTAAAGGAGAACACCATCACCGGAATCGCTAACCATAGCGTCATCAGAATGCCGTGGCCGCTTACATTCGCGTTTAACGATAAGGTTTCCAGCGCCGCGCCATGCCAGTGCGGCACCAGATAAGCCGCCAGCAGCATCAGCACCGCCACAAACGGAAACACCAGCACGCTCATCGCTTTAACAATCATCTGCTCGCCAAAGCGCACCACCGTCATCATGCCGATGATCAGAATCAGCGACAGCAGCACGCGCGGCGGCGAAACCAGCCCCAGCTGATGCACGATAAAGCTATCGACGGTATTGGTGATCGCCACGCTGTACATCAGCAGGATCGGATAGATGGCAAAGAAGTAGAGCAAAGTGATGACCTTACCCGCGCCCACGCCGAAGTGCTCTTCCACCACTTCGGTAATGTCTTCGCCGGGATTTTTACCGGAGAGTACAAAGCGCGTTAACGCGCGGTGCGCGTAATAGGTCATTGGGAAGGCAAGAATCGCCATGATAATCAGCGGAATCAGCCCGCCTGCACCAGCGTTAATCGGTAGAAAAAGCACGCCCGCACCAATCGCCGTACCGTACAGACCCAGCATCCACACGGTATCACTCTTACGCCAGCCCTTAGCCGCCGTTTCTACGGTGCCAAGCGTACCGGTTTGTGAGTTGTCCATCTGTCTCTCCAGAATTTCAAGCTTTATCAACACGCAGCCACAAGGATGACTGCTCATCATGGCGTAGGCTGCTCCGCCCGGCCGGAACGCAAAGGATGACGCTTCATGAGATGAAATTCACGCATCCTGATGTTTTGCGCCGCACTAAATGCACGGAACATGCGCGCAATCGATTGCATGGGGCGCTATTTGACATGAGACGTGGGATGAGTGCAAGAAGGAGAAATGGAGAGTGTGCAGAAAAACGGGAGGAAAGTGGAAAGGTGTGGCAACGCTGGGCTGTTGCCACGGGTAAAGCTGAGAACATCGGGTGAAACTCCCCCGGCAACTAGCCTCTGTACAGCAAATGCGTCCAGAGACTAACACCGGGAGAATTTCAAATCAGAATGCGCGCATCCTGTAGAGTGCATAAAGAAAATAGTACGCTGTAAGTGTATTCAAATTCATAATCATGTACTTCAATTTTTCATTTTTATTCAGCAGAATGAAAATACCTTTTGAGTATTTACCCCGCTTTATTTCATTAATTTCCTGGGCTATATCCGCAGGTGAAAACGAAGAGTGATACATCGCCGTCACGATTTGCATATCCAACGCGAGTACACGTTTGGAAATGCCCTTGAGGAAATAATCGAGATTGCTGGACTGATATTTACTGATGATCGAATCATACAGTGCAGTGAGAAACTGTTTACGCACTTTCAGTTCACTGTATTGCACTTTACGCTTCGATAATGAACCCTCCACATCTTCATAATGATAAGCAGCGCCCGGTGTGACAAGGAAATTGCTAATGCAACTGAAGAATTTAAGGTTAAACAACAAATCCTCGCTCATGGAGATACCCTCCAAAAAGCGCAGGTTCAGCTCCTCAATAATCTGACGGCGATAACATTTGTTATGCAGATAACCGATGTTATCACTCATCTCCAGCTCACCGAGCACATAAGGAATGTCCTCGTTGCTGAAGAAGCCCGCCTGCGACACTTTTCCTACGCGGTTGTCGTTGAGGTTTCCCACCATCAAATCGACAGACTCCGCTGGCCAGGCATCGAGATTCTGTTTGAAGATCATCAGGAAGTTATCGTCCACCCAATCATCCGCATCGAGGAATAACACATATTCACCGCAGGCCTGCTGCATTCCGCTGTTTCGAGCAGCGCTGACACCGGCATTTATTTGGTGAATCACCGTGACCTGCGAATAAGCGCTAAACTCCTGCAGAATATTTGCGGTTGAATCGCTGCTGCCGTCATTAACCACAATCACTTCGTAACTGCTGAACGTCTGTTTAAGCACGCTCAGCAAGGTACGTTTAATGGTTTTTTGTGAGTTATAGACGGGAATGATAAGACTAAATAGTGGTTTTTCATTCATGATAAACTCTCTTTACTGTCTGAGGTTTTGATATTGTTGAATAACAGCCATAGTTTCCTGGGGTTGATAAAGATTTGGTGAATACGCATTACCGGTTGAGCAGGGAAAAAGTAATTAAGCAGGGAGAACGATAAAAATTCGGTTAATACCACGCTCATGGCCGCGCCATTTAAACCGAAGTTAGGAACCAAAATTAAAGAAGAGGCCACGCAAATTAGTAACACCACGAAGGTTTTCTTCACTAAATAGCGATATCCGTTGTACTTAATAATGAAACGATCCATTACGCTGCTCAGTACCGCGCACATCGCACCGACGCTGAGTAACAGCGTTGGCGCGACAGCATCGAGATACTCCGCACCGTAGAAGTCACGGATAAACCATCCGGACAATAACCAAATCGCCAGAATCACCAGCGACGAGACGCCAATCACCAGCAGGTGTAATTTCTGCGCTTTGATAATCGATTGCCGATCGTCACGCTCGGCAAAGAACGCCGGGAAAAAGGAAGCCAGCAACGCATTGGGTAAAAATACCCACGCGGTAGCGAGCGTCAGCGCGACGGAAAAAATTCCCGCCTCTTTTACGCCAAGGAAATACGACACGCTGATTTGATTAGCGCGGGTATAAATCGCCACCGCAATCACGGAAAACACCAGTGAAATACCCGACGCCACCATATAGCGTGAATATTTCTTCATCTGGCGCAGTGCCGGAATCGGCACCTGACGATGATATTTCAGGAATATCGCCAGCTTGATGGCAAACGGAATAAAGGTCGCCAGCACGATAGGGATCGACAACAACTGCGGATCCAGACCGTAATACGAAATAAAGAAGCGCACGGTTAGACTGATAGCCAATCCTGCCAGATTAGCGATCACATTCAGGCGCGCATTGAGCATCGCCTCGTTGTAGATATTGACCAGATCCAGCGAAGAGAAAAGACAGGCAATCGCCGCCGCGCAGATAAACACCCGCGCTTCAGTGCTCCACTCTTCGCCCATAATCAACATGCCACTGGCCGCCAGCACGCCGTAAATCAACAACACCAGCAGAAAGGTCGCCATCATTAAGCGCATGCCAGAGTGATGATTTTGCGATAAGCGTTTCAGCAGAATCACATCGCTGCCCATTAGCGCGATGCTCTGGATGAACTGAAATACCAGCATCGAGATCGAGATAATGCCGAAAGTGGTTGGCCCAACGTATTTCGCCACATAGGAGGTGACAAATATCAGGCCGAATACCGCAATCAGCTTTTCAGCGATCATCCACATGGAGTTTTTTAATTTATCTTTCACAACTTAACCTCAGCGTTTATTTCTGTGCCAGGCGGCGCAGACGCGATACCAGTCGTGGACTGACAAAAAACAGCGCAAAGTACAGGCTCCACGGATTGAACATCAATCCTGATGTGAAATAGGACTTAAAGCTGCGACGGTAGAGCGAAATATATTCATCAATAAAGGCGCGGCTGAATCCGTCGCTGTGCAGCGCTTTATAGATATAAGATGAGGTGACTTTTAAATAGAGATGGTAATAACAGCGGCTATGCTGCGCGGATAAAAACGCCTGCATGCCATTAAATGAACTCGCAAAGGAGAAATGCTTTTCCCGTAGCGCCGATCGCGTGGCGGAGTTGGTAGATTCCACATAGTGATAAACCACCTGCTGGGTGAAGATCACCTGACGATCCTGTTGCAGATGCAGGTAATTGATCACGAACAGCAGATCTTCGAAGTTATAAATCTCTTCGTTAAAACTGAGCTGATGCTGACGAATCACATCGCCACGAAACACCTTGTCGCAGATACCGTGACGCGGATTGAAATAGAGCAGATCGTTGATCGCCGCCGAAGCGGTCAGCTGGCGCGTGTCAGTCGTGTTGGCCGGGAAATCGAGCGGCTCGCCTTGCGGCGTGAAGTGCTGCGATTCGCCACCCACCATCGCAATGTTGTTTTGCATCAGCCGCACATAGGTGGCAAACGCGCTGGCTGGCAGAAAATCATCGGCGTCTAAAAAGCACAGCAGTTTGCCGCGCGAGGCTCGAATGCCTTGATTGCGCGCCGACGAGACGCCGCCATTGGTTTTGTCGATGATATGAAAATGTGGGTAATGGGCGTAGCTCTGTAATAGCGCGAGCGAGTTATCGCTGGAGCCGTCGTTAATAAATATCACTTCATAACGGCTCTCTTCCTGCTGAAGCAGGCTATCAATGCATCGTTCCAGATACGCCGCGGCGTTATACACCGGCACGATGACGCTGATTAAAACGTCGTTAACGGGATTTTGCATATAACCTCTGGACTCTGTCGGAGTAAACGTTGCGGGCGAAAAAAGTAATCTATGAACATTGCAGTGATTCACACTGCGCGTTGCTTGCGCCCGGCTTAACATTTGTTGCTTGTCTATTTCAGAGTTTCCTCAGGTCAAATAAAACTGGCCTTTAATTCTCTGTAAAAAGATCGCTAAATAAGATAATCGCCAAATAAACCGTGCAATTTCATTCTGTTTTCATCAGCTAAACCAGGCAGGCTACCGCCCCAGGCTTGCAGCTACCTGTATACTGACCACAGTGAAACCCCTATTTTTGGCGTAAAGAGGCTGCGCTGCGCTCATAAGAGTTCAGTTAATTTTCAACCAGTTACGTTTTTTTCTTTCGGTAATTTGGCTTAACGCCATTACCACGCCAATCATGACGTACTTAAATTGAATTTTTACCTGTCTGGTAATGAACGTTAAAAAACGCTGGCGTCTTTATCGTGCTCATCACCAAAAACAAGAAATGCCGACCGGGGCTGAGAAGGTGCATCCAAAGACGGGCCTTCTCAACGAACGTCACGACATTAACGATATTTGCTGTATGCCCTGCACTTTAATTAAGCTGGCGCGTTATTCGCGCGCCGATAAGTGCAAGTGGCGTTAATTCAGTACGGCTATCGCAGCCGTACTGCAAGAGGCTTGATGCCCAAAATTTGCGATCTAATTCAAAACTTTTCCCGGCATTCTCACCACTCGGGGTTATAAGGTCAATGGCTTCCGGGTTAAAACGGAATTTACTCAGAGAAAGGAGGGATTAAATAGCGGCGCATAGATTAGCCGGGGTGAATGGGTTTTTTATTGATTGATTAGCGCCGCAGCAGGCGATTACCAGGAATAAGATGGGAATATCTCTGACATCGTGCCAACAGAAACCAGCGCCTAAGCCGCGCCGGGATTGAAGCCAGCTCACAACTTTGCTGATAGTCTGTCACTGTGCGCATTTTCGCGTGCTAGTCTCCAGCCATGCCTCTCTCCAGTTTCTCTTTACTGCAGGTTGTATGAAACGCAGATTATCTTTTCAGGTAAAACTCTTCCTGTCGCTGGTGCTGTTTTCCTGCCTGCTACTCGCCTTGCTGGGCACCATTCTGTTTCATTTTATCGATCGTCAACTGCATCACGATTTGGGACAGCGCGCGCGGGTGCAGGCCAGTGAGATTGCGCTGATGCCCGGTCTGGCGGAGAAAGTGGCGCGCCGCGATATCGCCGGTATCGCGGCGTTGATCCAGCCGCTGCGCAACCAAAGCGATGCCAGCTACATCGTGATTGGCGACACGCAGGAACAGCATCTCTATCACTCGGAATCACCGGAGCGCCTCAATTTACCGATGATTGGCGGCGACAATGCGGAGGTGCTGCAGGGCAAAACCATTATTTCGGTGCGCAAAGGCGGCATCGGCGTGTCGCTGCGCAGCAAGGCACCGATCTTTAATACGCAGCATCAGGTGATTGGCATTGTCTCGGTGGGTTATCTCACCTCCTATATTGCCAATATCAATGTCAGCTTACTGTGGCAGGCCAGCCTGTATGGTGTGGCGCTGTTGCTGCTGCTGTTTATCTTTTCGTGGATGTTTAGCCGCAACCTGAAAAAACAGATGTTCTGGCTGGAGCCGAAAGATATCGCCCTGCTGGTGCTGCAACAAAAAGCGCTGCTGGAAGCGATGTATGAAGGGGTGTTTGCGGTGAACGCGGAGCGGCAACTGATTCTTATCAACCGCGCTGCACGCGAGTTGCTGGATATCCAGCAGAGTGAGAGTGAACTGCTGGGGAAACCGCTGGATCAGGTACTGCAAATCCATCCGGCGTTTTTAAGCCAGCATGAGGTGAAAACCCATGATCACATCACCGTG
Organism: Pantoea sp. CTOTU46764; assembly: GCF_031974595.1. Taxonomy (NCBI): domain Bacteria; kingdom Pseudomonadati; phylum Pseudomonadota; class Gammaproteobacteria; order Enterobacterales; family Erwiniaceae; genus Pantoea; species Pantoea sp. CTOTU46764. The sequence continues at coordinate 6,950 of NZ_DALYOQ010000097.1, forward strand.
CTCAATCAGCGTCAGGTGATTGTTAACCGGGTGGCGATTGAGCTGGAACCCGGCGAGCCAGGCGGCTGGGTGTGCAGCTTCCGCGATAAAAACGACATCAACACATTGAGCAGCCAGCTCAGTCAGGTGAAACGCTACGCGGATAATCTGCGCATCATGCGTCATGAACAGCTGAACTGGACCGCCACGCTGGTCGGCCTGCTGCAGATGCAGCGCTACGACGACGCGATGCGCTACATCCACGCGCAATCTGCTGGCGCGCAGCAGGTGCTGGATTTTGTCTCGGCGCGCTTCACCTCGCCCGCGCTTTGTGGGTTGCTGCTGGGGAAATATGTCAGCGCACGGGAAAAAGGCGTCGAGCTGAAATTTGACCCCGCCTGCCAGCTAACCCGCATTCCTGCCGCGCTGAGTGAAACGGCGTTGATGTCGGTGATCGGCAATCTGCTGGATAACGCGGTGGACGCCACGCTCAACGCCAGAACGCCCGCGACACCGGTTGAGTTATATATTTCCGGTCGTAATCAGGAGCTGTTAATCGAAGTGGCCGATCAGGGTTGCGGCATTGATGGCAGCATTAAACCGCACTTGTTTGAGCAAGGCGTCACCAGTAAACCCAACAGCGGCGACGATATGCTGGGTGCAGAACACGGCATCGGCCTTTATCTGGCGGCGGGTTATGTACAGCAGGCGGGCGGCAGCATTGAGATCAGCGACAACTCACCACAGGGCACCATTTTCTCGGTGTTTATCCCGTTCCCGCCCGCCGCGTTAACAGGACTTTCTCATGAATAATGCTAAGCCGCTTGATGTGGTGATTGTGGAAGATGAGCCGCATCTGGCCGATCTGCATCGTGAATATATTGAGCAGAACTTTCATCTGCGCGTGGTCGGTATTGCCGCTACGCTGGCGCAGGCGCGTGAGCTGATTACATTACATCAGCCACGGCTGCTGCTGCTCGATAACTATTTGCCGGATGGTCAGGGCGTGACGTTGATTGACGATCCGCTGCTAAAGCGCTTTGAGTGCTCGGTGATCTTCATCACCGCCGCCAGCGACATGCAAACCTGTAGCCATGCGATGCGCAGCGGTGCATTCGACTACCTGTTAAAACCGGTGTTTTTCCATCGCCTGCGCGCATCGCTGGAACGCTTTATGCTGCTGGTGCAGACCATGCGCCAGATGAAAAACGTTGATCAGCAGGCGCTGGATAAGCTGTTTAATTTGCCAGCCAGTGATGCGCCGTCAGCGCCTTCGACCAAAGGGATTGAAACCATAACGCTGGATCGGGTGAAAAGCTTCTTTAGCGCTGCACCAGAAAGTAGCTGGTCGGTTGAACAGGTAGTAGAACGCGTTGGCATCAGTAAAACCACCGGTCGTCGTTACCTGGAATATTGCGTGGAGATCGGTTTTATCGGCGTCGAAATGCAGTACGGCAACATTGGCCATCCGCGACGGTTATACCGCAAAATCCTGTGATCTGGCGCAGATCGCGCGCGCGGCCTGTCGTGGTTTTTATGGTGTTAATTGCCTAAACGACGCCAACAATCACACTTCGTGAAGATAACAATCCGTCACCTCTTGTTTGGAAAAGTCGATAGGCTATGTTGACCTTTAGTTCCTCAAATGTAACTAAAAGGTTAACTATAATGTCGAACACTTTCCCTCTGTCTCTGATTGCTGCAACTGTTTTTGTGTCTATGTCAGCGGTTGCTGCCCCGCCGCAAGGCTATCCAGCGGATTATCAAAGCGTGATTGATGCCGCCACTAAAGAAGGCAAAGTGGTGGTTTACTCCACCACCGACATCAAAGCTGCCGGTCCGCTGATCAAGGGTTTCGAAGCCACCTATCCCGGCATCAAAGTTGAATATAACGATATGAACAGCACCGAGCTGTACAACCGTTTTATCAGCGAACAAGCCTCGGGCGGCACCAGCGGCGACGTGGTGTGGAGCTCCTCTATGGATACCGGTCTGAAGCTGGCGACCGACTACGCGCAGGAGTACAAATCCCCTGAACTGGCGCAGCTGCCGAAGTGGGCGGTGTGGAACAACAAAGCCTACGGCACCACCTACGAACCGGTGGTGTTCATCTATAACAAGCGCCTGATCCCGGCGGGTGATGTGCCCGATTCACACACCGCGCTGGCCAAGCTGATCGCCAGCCAGACCGACAAATTCAAGAGCAAAGTCACTACCTACGATATTGAGAAATCGGGACTGGGTTTCATGCTTTCAGTGCAGGATTACAAAGCCGATCCCAACTACTTCAAAACCCTGGCCGACGTGGCGAAAGGCGGTTTAGCCGTGCAGTCTTCCACCGGCACCATGATGGAAAGGGTCTCATCCGGTGAAAACCTGATCGGCTTCAACATCCTCGGTTCTTACGCCGAAGCGCGCGCTAAAACCGATCCGTCGCTGGGCATCTCTTATCCGAAGGATTACACGCTGGTGCTATCACGCGTTTCGTTCATCAGCTCGCAAGCGCAAAACAGCCATGCCGCCAAACTGTGGCTCGATTACGTGCTGTCTGAGAAAGGACAAAGCATTCTGGCGAATCAGGCCGACATCCCTTCCCTGCGCAACGATATTGAAGGCAAAAACGACATTGATGGCATGACCAAAATGTTGGGCAACGCGCTGAAACCGATCCCGGTTGATGAAAGCCTGCTGGAATATCTGCAACCGAAAAAACGTCTGGATTACATCAAACAGTGGCGCGAAGCCGCCGGTAAATAACCGCCGTTATGAAGCGCGGCGACTGCGCCGCGCTCAGCTTTCTCTTATCTGATTTCGCCATTCAGGGTCTCAATATGCGTGCATTGCATAGAAAGTGGCAAAGCCTGCCGCGCGGCGTTGTGGTGCTGATAACCGCGCTGGTTATCTACGTCCCGCTGTCGTTTATCGTCATACAAAGTTTCTTGTCCGCGCCGTTCTTTGCGCCGTCGAAAGAGTGGAGCCTGGAATCGTTTGCATTTATTTTCACCGATCCCGACTTCTACAAAGCGCTGCGCAGCGGATTTATTCTCGCCTTTGGGCTGGTGATCATCGCCATTCCGCTGGGCGGTATTCTGGCGTTCCTGATGGTGCGAACCGATCTCCCCGGCAGACGCATCATTGAACCGCTGATCCTCGTGCCAATTTTTGTCTCGCCGATGGTGCTGGGCTTTGGATATGTGGTGGCGGCGGGCCCGGTGGGATTCTTCTCGCTGTGGGCGCAATCACTGCTCGGGTTCGTGCCGTGGAATATCTACGACATGTCGAGCATCGTGGTGATCGCTGGTCTGACGCACGTCCCGCACGCCTATCTGTATATCTCTTCTGCCCTGCGCAGCGTGGGATCGGATGTGGAAGAAGCGGCGCGTATTTCGGGTGCTTCGCCGTTGCAGGTGATGACGGCAGTGAGCTTGCCGATGGTACGCCCGTCCATTCTGTATGCCATCGTGCTGCTGTTCTTCCTCGGGCTGGAAGTGTTCGGCCTGATGCTGGTGCTGGGCGATCCTGAAGGCAACATGGTGCTGGCCACCTATCTCTATCAGCTGACCAATAAACTCGGTACGCCGTCCTATCACCTGATGGCTGCGGTGGCGGTGGTGCTGATTTGTATCACCATTCCGCTGGTGATGCTGCAACGCCGCCTGATGCGCACCGCCAATCGCTTTGTCACCGTGAAAGGTAAAGCCTCGCAGGCGCGTGCGCTGCCGCTGGGTAAATGGCGCTGGGTGGCGGGCGCAGTCGTGGCGTTCTGGCTGACGGTGACCATTGGCGTACCGCTGCTGGGCGTGGTGCTGCGTGCGTTTATCTCTAACTGGGGCGTTGGCGTTTCGATCTGGGATGAGCTGTCGATCAAGACCTTCCAGACCATCTGGGCGCAGCCCAACCTGCTGCGCGCAATCGTCAACTCAATGGCAATTGGCGTGATCGGCGGTGCGCTGGCGGTGGGTTGTTATCTGTTTATCGGTATCGCCATGCACCGAAAACCCGATAACACCACGCGCTTCCTTGATTACAGCGTGCTGGTGCCGCGTGCGGTGCCGGGCTTGCTGGCCGGTCTGGCGTTTCTCTGGGTGTTCCTGTTCCTGCCGATGTGGCTGGATAACTCGCTCAAATCGGGCTGGCTATCGGATTTCGTCTGGTCGCAGTGGCTGCGCGATCACCTGATCGTCTGGCTGCGTTCGCTGCGCAGCACCATCTTCAGCGTCTGGCTGGCCTACACCGTGGTGTGGATGGCGTATGGCCTGCGCCTGATCTCCTCAACGCTATTACAAGTGGGGCCGGAACTGGAAGAAGCGGCACGCAGCACCGGCGCCACGCGCGGACAGATTACGCGTCACGTTACCATTCCGTTATCACGCTACGGCCTGATTGGCTCATGGTTGCTGATGTTCCTGATTTTCGAGCGCGAATATTCCACCGGCGTGTATCTGCTTTCGCCCGGCACGGAAACCATCGGCTCAATGCTGGTTTCCCTGTGGGCGGCGGGCGCGATTGATATCGTTGCCGCACTCTCCTTTATTAACATCCTGCTGGTCGTGGTCGGATTGGGTATTGCCCTGCGATTTGGAGTCAAATTACATGATTGAATTATCGGTTGAGAACCTGCACTTAACGTACGGCGACAATCCGGTGCTTAAAGGCGTGTCGATGAATTTGCAGCGCGGCGAAGTGGTTTCCCTGCTTGGCCCGTCCGGCAGTGGCAAAACTACACTGCTGCGCGCGGTCGCCGGGCTGGAGAAGCCGACTCAGGGCACGATTGTGATTGGCAACAATACGGTTTACGCCGGAACGCCGCGTAGCGAGATCCCAGCGGAAGAACGTAATCTGGGATTGGTGTTCCAGTCCTACGCGCTGTGGCCACACAAAACCGTGTTCGAGAACGTGGCCTATCCGCTGAAGCTGCGCAAAGTGGCGGCGGCGGAGATCACTCAACGCGTGCAGGATGTGTTGAACCAGCTTGGCCTCGGCCACCTCGGCAAACGCCATCCGCACCAGCTTTCTGGCGGTCAGCAGCAGCGTGTAGCGATTGGCCGTGCGCTGGTGTACAACCCGCCGGTGATCCTGCTGGATGAACCATTGTCGAACCTCGACGCCAAACTGCGCGAAGAGGCGCGCGTGTTCCTGCGCGAGTTGATTATCAAGCTGGGCTTATCGGCGTTAATGGTGACGCACGATCAGAATGAGGCGATGGCGATTTCCGACCGTATCTTGCTGCTCAATAACGGCAAAATCGAACAGCAAGGCACGCCGCAGGAGATGTACGGCTCGCCAAAAACCCTGTTCACCGCCGAGTTCATGGGCAGTAATAATCGGCTGCACGGCAAAATCACCGAGTTGCGCGACGGCAAAGCGCGCATCGAGGGCAAAGGCTGGGCATTGTGGGGATTGGCAGGCGCAGGTGTGCAAAGCGGTCAGGATGCCACGGCGGTGATCCGCGTCGAGCGCGTGAAACTTGTTGAGGGGCCGGGCGAAAACCAGCTGGAACTGCCGCTGCTCACCAGCATGTATCTCGGCGATCGTTGGGAATATTTGTTCCGCACCTCCGGCGATGATTTTGTGATTCGCGCCTACGGCACCGAGGTGCGCGATCCGCAGCACTGCCATCTGGCGTTGCCGGAAAACCATGTGTGGATCTTCCCGAAAGGGTAAAGGACCAACGGGTCACGATGCATATCTTAATGTTCGTTTGTTAATCCGACGATGAAAGCGCTGGCCGGGGTCACTTTTGCCAGAGGCGCTGGCGCGTCTGCTGCGGCAAAAGGGCTATTCGCAGCGCTGAGGCTTTTACGTTGGGCCAGGAGCCTCACGCATGGATGCGTG
>NZ_DALYOQ010000098.1:0-12634 GCF_031974595.1 Pantoea sp. CTOTU46764
GCATGTGGCAGCATCTTCCTCCCCCATTTATGGGGGAGGACCGAGGAGGGGGACACCGAGCACATACATAGCGGGACAGCGAGCACCAATAATAAAAAACCCCGGCAAGCCGGGGTTTTTTATTGTGCTGAAAACTGTGTCGTGCGTGGCTTAGCCAGCGACAGCGATACGTTTCATATCGGTCATGTAGCCACGCAGTTTGCGGCCTACAGATTCGATTGGATGCTGACGAACGGCTTCGTTGACGTCACGCAGCTGCGCGTTATCAACCTGCGTACCTTCGATCGCTTTGCCCAGATCGCCCGGCTGCAGCGTGGTCATGAACTCTTTCAGCAGTGGAACTGCCGCGAAGGAGAACAGGTAGTTACCGTATTCTGCGGTATCGGAAATAACCACGTTCATCTCATACAGACGCTTACGTGCGATGGTGTTAGCAATCAGCGGCAGCTCGTGCAGTGATTCGTAGTAAGCCGACTCTTCGATGATGCCCGCGTCAACCATGGTTTCGAACGCCAGCTCAACGCCTGCTTTCACCATTGCAACCATCACGACGCCTTTGTCGTAGTATTCCTGCTCTTCGATTTTGCCATCAAACTGTGGTGCATTTTCGAATGCGGTTGCGCCGGTCTCTTCACGCCATGTCAGCAGGTTTTTGTCGTCGTTAGCCCAGTCAGCCATCATGCCTGAAGAGAATTCGCCAGAGATGATGTCATCCATGTGCTTCTGGAACAGGGGTGCCATGATGGTTTTCAGCTGCTCAGACAGCGCATAAGCACGGATTTTCGCCGGGTTAGACAGGCGATCCATCATCAGCGTAATGCCGCCGAACTTCAGGGATTCGGTGATGGTTTCCCAGCCGAACTGAATCAGTTTTTCGGTGTAAGCCGCGTCGTGACCTTCAGCCACCAGCTTGTCGAAGCACAGCAGAGAACCGGCCTGCAGCATACCGCACAGGATGGTCTGCTCGCCCATCAGGTCAGATTTCACTTCCGCAACGAAGGAAGATTCCAGCACGCCCGCACGGTCGCCGCCGGTCGCTGCTGCCCAGGCTTTAGCAATCGCCATGCCTTCACCTTTGGGATCGTTTTCCGGGTGAACGGCGATCAGCGTAGGAACACCGAAACCACGCTTGTACTCTTCACGTACTTCAGTACCCGGGCACTTCGGTGCCACCATCACGACGGTGATGTCTTTACGGATGGTTTCGCCCACTTCAACGATATTGAAACCGTGTGAGTAACCCAGCGCAGCGCCATCTTTCATCAGCGGCTGAACAGCCTGAACCACAGCAGAGTGCTGCTTGTCTGGCGTCAGGTTAACCACCAGATCGGCCTGTGGGATCAGCTCTTCGTAAGTCCCCACTTTGAAGCCGTTATCGGTCGCTTTGCGGAAAGAGGCACGCTTCTCAGCAATCGCTTCAGCACGCAGGGCATACGCCACGTCCAGACCAGAATCACGCATGTTCAGGCCCTGGTTCAGACCCTGAGCACCACAACCAACGATGACCACTTTCTTGCCTTTCAGGAAGCTAGCGCCATCTGCGAATTCGTCGCGTGACATGAAACGACATTTGCCCAGCTGCGCTAACTGGTTGCGCAGATTCAAAGTGTTGAAGTAATTAGCCATGGGTACTCCGGTTAGATGTTGTGTTTGTTTTTGTTCAGTAACGACGTTGTCTCTTACGCCGCGAATGACCCCATCATATGACAGGAAATCCGTTGCTTAAATTGATATATTAGCAAGGTCACATTGCAAAATTTGCAACATAACCTTGAGGCGATACGCGCATGGATTTAAGAGACCTGAAACTCTTCCTTCATCTGGCTGAAAGCTGCCACTTTGGCCGCACCGCGCGTGCCATGCACGTCAGTCCTTCAACCCTATCGCGCCAGATTCAGCGCCTGGAAGAGGATGTCGGTCACGCGCTGTTCCTGCGTGATAACCGCACCGTGACGCTGACCGAAGCCGGTGAGCGTTTGCGCCAGTTTGCGCAGCAGACGTTGCTGCACTATCAGCAACTGCGGCATGTGATGGATCTTAACGGGCCTTCACTGAGCGGCGAGCTGCGCCTGTTCTGCTCGGTGACCGCCGCTTACAGCCATTTGCCGCCGATTCTCGATCGCTTTCGCGCTGAACATCCGCAGGTAGAGATCAAACTTACTACCGGTGATGCCGCCGATGCGATTGAGATGGTGCAATCCGGTGACGCCGATCTCGCCATTGCCGGTCGCCCTGAATCGCTGCCGGCCAGCATAGATTTTACGCCACTGGGCCTGATTCCGCTGGTGCTGATCGCCCCGGCGCTGCCTTGTCCGGTACGCAATCAGGCAACGCAGGAGCAACCCGATTGGGCGCAGATTCCGTTTATCCTGCCGGAACAAGGACCTGCACGCCGTGGTATCGATTTATGGTTCCGCCGCCAGCGCATTCCCAATCCACAGATTTATGCCACGGTTTCTGGTCATGAGGCGATTGTGTCGATGGTAGCGCTGGGATGCGGTATTGCGCTGTTGCCGGATGTGGTGCTGGAGAACAGCCCAGAACCGGTGCGCAATCGCGTGTTAACGCTGGAGAATGTGGAGTCAGTCGCGCCGCTGGAACTCGGCGTTTGCGTACAAAAAAAACGGCTCGGAGAGCCGCTTATCAATGCGTTCTGGCACCAGCTATAGTTACTGCCCGGCGAGGAAGAAACGGAACGCCGGGTTGCTCGCTTCGTCATGCCATTCGTAACCCAACGCGGTGAGATGGGTTTCGAAATCCGGTTCCTGATCGTTGGCTTCAAAGGCTGCCAGTACGCGGCCATAATCGGTGCCGTGGCTGCGATAATGAAACAGCGAGATATTCCAGTGTGCGCCAAGCGTCTGCAGGAACTTCAGCAGCGCGCCCGGTGCTTCCGGGAATTCAAAGCTGAACAGGCGTTCGCGCAGCGGCTTCGATGGACGTCCGCCCACCATGTAGCGCACGTGCAGCTTGGCCATTTCATCATCCGACAGATCCACCACGTTATAACCGGCTTCGCTCAGTTGGCTGATGATCTCACTGCGCTCCTCCAGCCCGCGCGTCAAGCGCACGCCGACGAAAATGCAGGCGTTATCCGCATCCGCGTAGCGATAGTTGAACTCAGTGATTGAGCGTCCGCCGATGGTCTGACAGAATTTGAGGAAACTGCCCTGCTGTTCTGGAATGGTGACCGCCAGCAGCGCTTCACGCTGTTCGCCCAGTTCGCAACGCTCGGAGACATAGCGCAAGCCGTGGAAGTTGACGTTAGCGCCCGACAACACGTGCGCCAGGCGCTCGCCTTTGATGTCGTGCATCTGGATGTACTTCTTCATGCCCGCCAGCGCCAGCGCACCTGAAGGTTCCGCCACGGCGCGCACATCTTCGAACAGATCTTTCACTGCTGCGCAAATCGCATCGCTATCCACCGTGATGATGTCATCAAGATACTCCTGACACAGGCGGAAGGTTTCGCTGCCGATGCGTTTGACCGCCACGCCTTCAGCAAACAAGCCCACGCGCGGCAAATCTACCGGCTCTCCGGCATCCAGCGCCGCCTTGAGACAGGCCGAATCTTCCGACTCCACGGCGATCACTTTGATCTGCGGCATCAGCTGCTTGATCAGCACCGCCACGCCCGCCGCCAGACCGCCACCGCCGACCGGCACGAAGACGCGATCGAGATGCGCATCCTGCTGCAGCAACTCCATCGCCAGCGTGCCCTGCCCGGCGATCACCGCCGGATGGTCAAACGGAGGTACGAAGGTGTAACCCTGCTGCTCCGCCAGCTCAATCGCTTTGGCTTTCGCCTCGTCGAAGTTGGCACCAAACAGATAAGCCTCACCGCCAAATGCGCGTACTGCATCAACCTTGATGTCTGCCGTGGCCAGCGGCATCACAATCAGTGATTTAATGCCAAGCGTGCTGGCCGAGAGTGCCACGCCCTGCGCATGGTTGCCGGCCGAAGCCGTCACCACGCCGCGCGCTTTTTGCTCTTCGTTCAGCCCGGCAATCATCGCGTAAGCCCCGCGCAGCTTGAAGCTGTGCACCGGCTGACGATCTTCACGCTTCACCAAAATGGTGTTGCCAAGACGCGATGAAATTTTTTCCATTTTTTGCAGCGGCGTCACCTGAGCAATTTCATACACCGGTGAACGCAGCACTGCGCGCAAATACTCCGCGCCGTTTGGCGTCGCGGAGAGCGGTTGAGACTCAGCCATGGGTTAGCCTCCCAGCTTAGACTTATCGCGCACCGCGCCTTTGTCAGCGCTGGTCGCCAGTGATGCATAGGCGCGCAGGGCAAAGGAGACTTCACGCACACGGCCGTGCGGGGTATAGGCCGCATCGCCACGCGCTAGCTCTTCTTCACGACGGGCGTGCAGTTCGTTATCCGGTACCGCCAGCTTGATGCCACGGTTCGGGATATCGATTTCAATCATGTCGCCATCTTTCACCAGCGCGATGGTGCCGCCGCTCGCCGCTTCCGGAGAGGCGTGACCAATCGACAAGCCCGACGTACCGCCAGAGAAGCGACCATCGGTGATCAGTGCGCAGCTTTTGCCGAGGCCCATGGATTTCAGATAGGTGGTCGGATAGAGCATTTCCTGCATGCCCGGCCCGCCTTTTGGTCCTTCATAACGGATTACTACGACATCGCCAGCCACCACTTTGCCGCCAAGAATTGCTTCAACCGCATCATCCTGGCTTTCGTAGACTTTGGCCGGGCCTTTGAAGGTGAGGATCTCTTTGTCTACACCCGCAGTTTTAACGATGCAGCCATCTTCCGCGATGTTGCCGTAAAGCACGGCTAAGCCGCCATCCTGCGAGTAAGCGTGTTCGCGAGTACGAATACAACCATCGGTACGATCGTCATCCAGCGTGTCCCAACGGCAATTCTGCGAGAACGCCTTGGTGGTACGAATACCAGCAGGACCGGCGCGGAACATATCCTTCACCGCCTGATCTTTGGTCAGCATGATGTCGTACTGATCCAGGGTTTCACGCATGCTCTGCTGCAAGATGTTGCGCGCGCTGGTGTCGATCAAACCGGCGCGATCCAATTCACCGAGAATGGCGATAACGCCACCCGCACGGTGCACATCTTCCATATGATATTTCGGCGTACTTGGCGCCACTTTACACAGCTGCGGTACTTTGCGAGACAAGCGATCGATATCGGAGATGTTGAAGTCGATTTCGCCTTCCAGCGCCGCTGCCAGCAGGTGAAGAACGGTGTTGGTGGAACCGCCCATGGCTATATCCAGCGTCATCGCATTCTCGAACGCCGCTTTGGTGGCGATGTTACGCGGCAGCATGTTGACGTCATCCTGCTCGTAATAACGTTTGGTCAGGCTAACGATGCGCTTACCGGCATTGATGAACAGCTCTTTACGATCGGCATGCGTGGCCAGCAGTGAACCGTTACCTGGCTGAGATAAGCCCAGCGCTTCGGTCAGACAGTTCATCGAGTTGGCGGTGAACATACCGGAACAGGAACCACAGGTTGGGCAAGCAGAACGTTCGATCTGATCGCTGTCGGCGTCGCTGACGTTCGGGTTGGCGCCCTGAATCATGGCATCAACCAGATCCAGTTTGATGATCTGATCAGACAGTTTGGTTTTACCGGCTTCCATCGGGCCGCCCGACACAAAGATCACCGGAATGTTGAGGCGCAGTGACGCCATCAGCATGCCTGGGGTGATTTTGTCGCAGTTGGAGATACAGACCATGGCATCGGCGCAGTGCGCGTTGACCATGTACTCCACTGAATCGGCAATCAGCTCGCGTGAAGGCAGTGAATACAGCATGCCGCCATGACCCATGGCGATACCGTCATCCACCGCAATGGTGTTGAACTCTTTAGCCACGCCGCCAGCTGCTTCGATTTCCTCAGCAACCAGTTTGCCAAGATCGCGCAGGTGCACGTGGCCCGGTACGAATTGGGTGAATGAGTTGACCACGGCGATAATCGGCTTACCGAAATCGTCGTCGGTCATTCCTGTCGCGCGCCACAAGGCACGGGCACCGGCCATGTTACGTCCATGGGTGGTGGTGGCGGAACGGTACTTAGGCATGCTCTATTTACTCCAGTAATAATCAGGTTGCGGGCGCCATCTGACGCCCGCAAAAAATCTCGTTATGCGTTAACCGGATCCAACCAGCCCCACTTGTCTTCCGTCTCGCCAGTGAACAGGCCAAAGAATGCCTTCTGGATACGACCGGTGACCGGACCACGTTTACCTTCGCCGACCTGAATGCCGTCGACGCTACGCACCGGCGTAATCTCCGCTGCTGTACCTGACATGAAGACTTCGTCGGCCAGATACAGGGATTCGCGCGACAGAACCTGCTCACGCACTTCGATACCCATGTCTTGCGCCAGCTTGATGATGGCGTCACGGGTGATGCCCGGCAGCGCTGAAGAGGTGAACGGTGGCGTGAACAGAATGCCATCTTTCACTTCGAATAAGTTTTCGCCAGCACCTTCTGAAATATAGCCGTTGGTGTCGAGGGCGATACCTTCCTGATAGCCGTGGCGGCGCGCTTCGCTGCCTACCAACAGTGAGGAGAGATAGTTTCCACCCGCTTTTGCGGCGGTCGGCAAGGTGTTTGGTGCAACGCGGTTCCACGAAGAAACCATGGCGTCGATACCGTTTTCCAGCGCTTCAGCGCCCAGGTAAGCACCCCAAGGGAAGGCAGCGATGATTACATCGGTGGTGTAGCCATCTGGCGGATTCACACCCAGACCCACGTCACCCACGAAGGCCAGCGGACGGATATAAGCGCTTTTCAGTTTGTTCACGCGGATCACTTCGCGGCACGCTTCCATCAACTCATCAACGCTGGCTTTAATCGGGAAACGGTAAATTTTAGCGGATTCATGCAGACGCTTCATGTGCTCACGGTGGCGGAACACCACTGGACCTTTGTGTGAGTCGTAGCAACGCACGCCTTCAAACACAGAAGTACCGTAGTGCAATGCGTGAGACATAACGCTGACCTTGGCGTCTTCCCACTTAACCATCTCACCATTGAACCAAATAAAGTCTGCTTTCTTCGTACTCATTGCTTTTTCCTTTGGCGACTATGCGCGGATTTGTTGTGTTGTCTGTTGTTGGATCTCGACGCAAGCGACATCCATAAGTTTGCTTAACTGCGAAGACAGTAAATCGACTGAGCGTTGGCTGGCAACGGTCATTTCGATATTAATGTTCTCCGCATTGACCGCGGAGGCCATATTCATTGCACACACCTGGAAACCACGGTGACGCACGACACGCAAAATGCGCTCCAATATTTCAGGACGAAAGCGGGCTTCGATAGACAATTGATGCTGATTCATGCGGTTTTCTCCATCATGTTTGCGTTGCTGGCACCCGGCGGTACCAATGGCCAGACGTTTTCATGCTCATCTATCGAAACATGCAGGAAGTAAGGACCTTCACTGTTCAGCAGAGCATCGAGGGCGGCGTCGACCTGATCTTTACGGCTAATGCGCTGGCCTGGGATATCAAAGGCGCTGGCCAGCGTGAGGAAATCGGGGTTATCGGTCAGAATGGTTTCGCTGTAGCGACCATCAAAGAACAGTTGCTGCCACTGGCGCACCATGCCGAGACGCTGGTTATCCAGTAGCAGAATCTTCACCGGCAATTTGCCGCGCTTGATGGTGCCCAGCTCCTGAATGTTCATCATGATAGAGCCATCACCAGATACGCAGATAACCGTATCTTCAGGACGCGCAACCTGCGCACCAATCGCCGCTGGCAGACCAAAGCCCATGGTGCCGAGGCCGCTGGAGGTGATGAAGTTTTCTGGTGCGGTGAAACTCATGTGCTGGGCGGCCCACATCTGGTGCTGGCCGACGTCGGTGGTGACCACGGCGCTATCCGCTTTACGATCGGACAACTGCTTCAGCAACAACGGCGCGTAGATTGCTTCGCCTAGGTGATCGTAACGCCAGTCAAACTCTGTTTTCATCGCGCTGACTTCTTGGCGCCAGCCATCAATGTGCATTGGCATGCTCAGTGCGGGCAGCACCTGATTCATATCGCCCTGCAGTGAAACGTGCGCGCGGCGCAGTTTGTTCAGCTCGGCAGGATCGATATCGATATGGATGACGCTGGCATGCGGGGCGAAGGTATCCAGCTTGCCAGTGACGCGGTCGTCAAAGCGTGCGCCGACGGCAATCAGCAAATCACAGGATTGTACTGCGAGGTTAGCGGCTTTGGTGCCATGCATGCCCAGCATGCCCAGATAGAGATCGCTGCTGGCATCCGCGCTGCCGAGACCTTTTAGGGTGGAAACCATCGGGATACCGGTCTCCAGCGCCATGGCACGTAAGGCAGGGACCGCCTGCGCCATACCAACGCCGCCACCGATATACAGCATCGGCTTATGTGACTGCGCCATCAATGCGCGCGCCTCCGCAATGTGCTGCGCTGAGTGGCTGACTTGTTCCTCAACCGGCAGCAGATGTGGCGTCAGTTCGCCGTTGGCGATTTGAATGTCTTTTGGGATATCAACCAGAACCGGGCCGGGACGACCCGATTGCGCAATGGCAAAAGCTTCTGCCATCACTGAAGGTAAATCATCAAGCGAATCAACGAGGAAACTGTGTTTGGTGCAGGCTAAAGATAAACCGAGAACGTCAATTTCCTGGAAGGCGTCGGTGCCGATAAAGGCCGATGAGACCTGGCCAGTGATTGCTACAACCGGGATCGAATCCATCATCGCATCTGCCAAACCGGTGATCAGGTTGGTGGCGCCCGGACCCGAAGTGGCGATACAGACGCCAGTCTTGCCGGTTGCGCGGGCATAACCGATGGCCGCCATCACCGCACCCTGCTCATGACGGCACAGTAGGTGTTCCACGCCGCCATCGTAGAGCGCATCGTACACTGGCATGATTGCGCCGCCAGGATAGCCAAACACTGTATCGACACCCTGCGCGCGTAAAGCCTGAACTACCCACTGTGCACCTGTCATGGTTATTCTCCTGTATTCCTAGGGGAACAACAGAATTTTATGCTACTGCTCATAATCTGTTCCTCGCTAATTTGCTGATATTTAACCTGGTTAAAAAAAAACCCCCGGACCTTTCGGTGCGGGGGTTTTTGGAATTCCAGACTTGATTTTTAAGCCTTTCTTTCTCCAAGCGATGCCCCGCACGGTGGGATAATAATCACCACCACGCTAATCACGACTAGGCTAATCACTTGTAGAAGGGCTTTCATGTGTTGTTTGTTTTTTCGATTGTTCGAAGTAATACCTACAGAGTTATCATAGTTAGCACGTCATTGACAATAATTTTCATTGGGAATTTTTATGACGGCGCTGGCGGTTGTGCGTTATCACATTGTAAGTAATAGGTTATTTACATTTGTGATAAATATTCATAACGCCCACGTCGTTATTTTCATTTGCGGTTTACGAACAGGCTCTGATTTTCAGTGAAACCACTGCAATAATTAGGGAATGTCAGGAATCTGGTTCTGATGTTGAGCAGTTAGCCATTGTTCATCCACCTGGCTGCTCTCAAGATAAAGACAACAAGGAGCTGTTATGTCTTTATCGAAAGTATTAACACGAGCTGCGCTGGGAGTTCAGGCTCCGCTGGTGACGGTGGAAGTACACATCAGCAATGGCTTGCCGGCCCTGACGCTAGTTGGGCTGCCTGAAACCACGGTAAAAGAAGCGCGGGAACGGGTGCGTAGCGCGATTATCAATAGCGGATTCACCTTCCCGGCGAAACGCGTCACCATCAATCTGGCACCTGCCGATCTGCCAAAAGAAGGCGGACGCTATGATCTTCCCATCGCTATCGCCATTCTGGCAGCCTCTGAGCAGCTGCCAGACGCAAAACTAGGGCAATATGAATTCCTGGGGGAGTTAGCGCTTAACGGCGCGCTCTGTGGCGTTCAGGCCGCTATTCCGGCGGCGATGGCGGCGCTGCAAGCGGGCAGACAAATGGTGTTAGCTGAACAGAATCAACAGGATGTCGGGTTGATTCAACAAGGCGAGACGCTGGTTGGCAAACATCTGGTAGAAATCTGTGCGTTTCTGCATAACAAAACTACCCTCACCGTCGCGCATTATCACCCAGAAACGCTTGAACAGGAAAAGCAAGACCTCAGCGATATCATCGGTCAGGATCAAGGACGACGTGCACTGGAGATAACTGCAGCTGGCGGGCATAACCTGTTACTGATTGGACCGCCGGGCACCGGCAAGACGATGTTGGCAACGCGTCTGCCCGGTATCATGCCGCCATTAGACGACCAGGAAGCGCTGGAGTGCGCTGCTATCGCCAGTCTGGTAAGCAGTGGCAATCTCCATCATCAGTGGCGCAAACGGCCGTTCAGAGCGCCTCACCATAGTGCATCACTCTATGCGCTGGTTGGTGGCGGTTCCTTGCCGCGGCCAGGGGAAATATCATTGGCACACAACGGTGTGTTATTTCTCGATGAACTGCCCGAGTTTGAGCGCAGAACGCTGGATGCGTTGCGCGAGCCGATTGAATCCGGGGAAATCTCAATATCGCGCACACGCGCTAAAGTGACTTATCCCGCCCGCTTTCAATTGATTGGCGCAATGAATCCTAGCCCGACCGGGCATTATCAGGGCAATCATAATCGCTCATCACCTCAGCAGGTGTTGCGCTATCTCAATCGCCTATCAGGACCTTTTCTCGATCGTTTTGATTTATCGTTAGAAGTTCCACTTCTTCCGAGCGGATCGCTGAGTAAGAAACAACAAGTCAGTGAAAGCAGCGCTGAAGTTTTAACTCGCGTCCTTGCCGCGCGACAGATTCAAACAGCGCGCAGCGGAAAAGTGAATGCTCATCTCTCAAACCCGGAGATTTTACGTTGGTGTCCATTGACGCAGCTGGATGCGGAATGGCTGGAAGAGGTGTTAAATTCGTTGGGGCTTTCAGTACGTGCCTGGCAGCGGATTTTAAAGGTGGCGAGGACAATCGCTGATTTAGCAGGTGAAGAGCAGATTACGCGGAGTCATTTGCAGGAAGCAGTGGGATATCGCAGCATCGACCGCTTAATGATCTATCTGCACAAAACTCTGGAATAAAAAACGGGGCTTATATAAGCCCCGCTATTCTTAATCATCGCTATCGCTAAAATCTTCCACCGTGTCCATCTGCGGCTTGCCGCCAGATAGCGTGTGGAAACGCTTAGGTCGCTTGATACGTGCGGTATATTTTGACCATACACGTTCAGCTTCCGTTTGCGGCTCACGAAGACCACGACATACTTCTAAAAATGAACGCTCTTCTTCTGTAATGGGTTCACGCTTAGCGAGATCCAGTTCATTAAAGGCGTAACCGTGGCGCTCCAGAAGCTGAGCTTCTTTAATGGTGAAATCACCATGACGCGAAAAACCACGTGGGTAATGTTTGTTATCAAAGAAACGATTTGTTGTTGCGAAGCTATCCGCCATTTTACACGCTCCTGACTCTCATATGGCCGTGCTATTTATGGCGCGGAGTATTAGATAGGCTTGACAGAGTGTAAAACAAAACATTTAAATCAGTACGACAAACAATTTTTGGGAGAATGCAGTGGATACGGAATTACTGAAAACTTTCCTCGAAGTGAGCAGAACACGCCATTTCGGGCGTGCTGCTGAAGCGCTTTACCTCACGCAATCTGCCGTTAGTTTTCGCATTCGTCAGCTGGAAAACCAGCTGGGCGTAAATCTTTTTACTCGTCACCGTAATAACATCCGGCTGACTTCAGCGGGCGAGCGTTTATTACCCTATGCCGAAAGCTTGATGAGTACCTGGCTGATGGCCAAAAAGGAAGTTTCACATACACAGCAGCATCATGAGCTTTCAATAGGAGGTAGCGCATCCCTTTGGGAAGCGTATTTAACTCCTTGGTTGCAAACACTTTATGAGAATCGCGAAAGCCTCCATATTGAGGCACGCATCGCCCAACGACATTTGCTGGTCAAGCAGTTGCATGAACGTCAGTTGGACCTATTGATCACGACCGAAGCACCAAAAATGGATGAGTTAACCAGCCAGCAAATAGGTCATATTTCTCTCGCATTATTCCGGGCGCGCAAAACTGAGAAGCGTGAAAAATATGACTATATCAAGCTGGAATGGGGCGCAGATTTTCATCAGCATGAAAGTTATCTGTCCAGTGATGATGTCCCTGTATTAACTACGACATCGGCACATTTAACGCGCGAATTACTGCATACCACCGGTGCATGTGCATTTTTACCTGATTTTTGGCACGGCATTTATAGTGATTTGATGGTTATTCCAGATACACCCGTCGCCGTGCGACCGTTATATGCGGTGTGGCTGCAGAATAGCGATCAGCAAAGTCACATTCGTCAGCTGCTTAAATATCCGGTTTTGACACAATAAGATAATTAATGAGGGAGTTTGAGTGGATCACAGTGAAACTCAAACTCATTTCACTGCCAAATTTTGGACAAAAAAAATCCTTTGCCGAAGCAAAGGATTATTTTCTGGCAGGGGCGGAGGGACTCGAACCCCCAACACCCGGTTTTGGAGACCGGTGCTCTACCAATTGAACTACGCCCCTAATTAGGGTGGCGGAACGGACGGGGCTCGAACCCGCGACCCCCTGCGTGACAGGCAGGTATT
>NZ_DALYOQ010000099.1:0-12565 GCF_031974595.1 Pantoea sp. CTOTU46764
CCTGATGTGTCCGTTCGCTAAGGGCGGTAAAGTCGGTCTGTTCGGTGGTGCGGGTGTTGGTAAAACCGTAAACATGATGGAGCTGATCCGTAACATCGCGGCCGAGCACTCAGGTTATTCGGTATTTGCTGGCGTGGGTGAGCGTACTCGTGAGGGTAACGACTTCTACCACGAAATGACTGACTCCAACGTTATCGATAAAGTAGCGCTGGTGTATGGCCAGATGAACGAGCCGCCGGGTAACCGTCTGCGCGTAGCATTGACCGGCTTGACCATGGCGGAAAAATTCCGTGATGAAGGCCGTGACGTTCTGCTGTTCATCGACAACATCTATCGTTACACCCTGGCCGGTACTGAAGTATCAGCACTGCTGGGTCGTATGCCATCTGCGGTAGGCTATCAGCCAACGCTGGCAGAAGAGATGGGTGTGTTGCAGGAGCGTATTACCTCCACGAAGACCGGTTCAATCACCTCTGTACAGGCCGTTTACGTTCCTGCGGATGACTTGACTGACCCGTCACCAGCAACCACCTTTGCTCACTTAGACTCAACCGTTACGCTGAGCCGTCAGATCGCCTCTCTGGGTATCTACCCAGCCGTTGACCCGCTGGATTCAACCAGCCGTCAGCTGGATCCACTGATCGTGGGTCAGGAGCACTATGACGTTGCGCGTGGCGTGCAGTCTCTGCTGCAGCGTTACCAGGAACTGAAAGACATCATCGCCATCCTTGGTATGGACGAGCTGTCTGAAGAAGACAAACTGTTGGTGGCACGTGCGCGTAAGATTCAGCGCTTCCTGTCTCAGCCGTTCTTTGTTGCTGAAGTCTTCACTGGTTCTCCAGGTAAGTACGTGACCCTGAAAGACACCATCCGTGGCTTCAAAGGCATCATGGAAGGCGAATTCGACCACCTGCCAGAGCAGGCGTTCTATATGGTCGGCGCTATCGAAGAAGCCGTAGAAAAAGCGAAGAAACTGTAATTTAGGTTTCCCAGGAGGAATGGTATGGCTATGACTTATCATCTGGACGTGGTCAGCGCGGAGCAACAAATGTTCTCCGGTCTGGTCGAGCGTATCCAGGTGTCAGGTAGCGAAGGTGAGCTGGGGATTCGTCCTGGCCACGCCCCGCTGCTGACAGCCATCAAGCCTGGTATGATTCACATCGTGAAACAGCACGGCGAAGAGGAGTTTATTTACCTCTCTGGCGGCGTGTTGGAAGTTCAGCCTGGCAGCACCACCGTTCTGGCCGACACCGCGATTCGCGGTGAAGACCTTGACGAAGCGCGCGCGCTGGAAGCGAAACGTAAAGCAGAAGAGCACATGAACAGCAGCCACGGCGACGTGGACTATGCTCAGGCTTCTGCGGAACTGGCGAAAGCCATCGCGAAACTGCGTGTCATCGAGCTGACCAAAAAAGCGATGTAATCAGGCTTTATGCGTCACGAAATGCCAGCCCTTTGGGTTGGCATTTTTTTTGCCCAAAATTTGCCGCCTGGCGCTGAGCCCGGCTAATTTCGACCCGAGAAAAATGTAGTAATCTCGGGGTTAAACCTTACACTTTCGACAGTTGAAGAGAATCAGGATAGTTATGTCTACGAACGCGATGAGTGTGGTGATCTTGGCCGCTGGCAAAGGCACCCGAATGTATTCCGACCTGCCCAAAGTTCTGCACACCCTTGCAGGCAAACCGATGGTTCAACACGTTATTGATGCCGCCACCGGTTTGGGCGCCCAGCAGATCCATCTGGTTTATGGCCACGGCGGAGATTTGCTGCAATCGACGTTAGCGCATAACGCACTCAACTGGGTGCTGCAGGCCGAACAACTCGGTACCGGCCACGCGATGCAACAGGCCGCACCCTTCTTTGCCGATGACGAAGATATTCTGATGCTGTATGGCGACGTGCCGCTGATTTCGCAGACCAGCTTGCAGCGTCTGCGCGATGCAAAACCCGCGGCTGGCATCGGTTTACTCACCGTGGTTCTGGATAACCCAACCGGTTACGGTCGTATCGTGCGTGAAAACGGCACGGTGACCGGCATCATCGAGCAGAAAGATGCCTCGCCAGAACAGCTGAAAATTCAGGAAATTAACACCGGCATCCTGATTGCCAACGGCGGCGACCTCAAGCGCTGGCTGGCGCAGCTGAACAACAACAATGCGCAGGGCGAATTCTATATCACCGATATCATCGCCATGGCACACCACGAAGGCCGCGTGATCAATGCGGTGCATCCGGCGCGCATCAGCGAAACCGACGGCGTTAACAACCGCCTGCAGCTGGCAACGCTTGAGCGTGTCTATCAAAGCGAGCAGGCAGAAAAGCTGCTGCTGGCGGGTGTGATGCTGCGCGACCCGGCGCGTTTCGATCTGCGCGGTTCGCTGCAACACGGCCGCGATGTTGAGATCGATACCAACGTGATCATCGAAGGCAAGGTCACGCTCGGCAACCGCGTCAAAATCGGTGCGGGTTGCATCATCAAAAACAGCGTGATTGCTGACGACTGCGAAATCAGTCCCTATTCGGTGATCGAAGATGCCACCCTAGCCGCCGCCTGTACGGTTGGACCTTTTGCGCGTCTGCGTCCAGGCAGCGAGCTGGCGGAAGAAGCGCACGTTGGCAACTTCGTAGAAATGAAAAAAGCCACGCTGGGTAAAGGCTCGAAAGCCGGTCATCTCTCTTATCTTGGCGATGCGGAAATTGGCGCAGGCGTGAATATTGGCGCGGGCACCATCACCTGCAATTATGACGGCGCCAACAAATTCAAAACCATCATCGGCGATAACGTGTTTGTCGGCTCCGATACGCAATTGGTAGCGCCTGTAACCGTAGCGAGCGGCGCCACTATCGCTGCCGGCACCACGGTAATGAAAGATGTCTCCGCGGCGGATCTGGTTTACAACCGTAAAGAGCAGAATCAAAAATCGGGCTGGCAGCGCCCTGTTAAGAAAAAATAAATTTTAAAGGCCGACAACGATCGGCCTGTTTGCAGTGCCATAAAAAAATATCCCCACTCTCTACAAGGCTCGGGGAAATCAGGTCAGATGACAACGCAATGGCCGAAAGCCATGAAGTCAGGAAATTACTATGTGTGGAATTGTTGGTGCAGTAGCGCAGCGTGACATCGCAGAAATTCTGCTGGAAGGTTTGCGTCGTCTTGAATATCGCGGTTATGACTCAGCGGGATTAGCCGTTGTCGATCGTCAGGGCCACATGACGCGCCTGCGTCGTCTGGGCAAAGTGCAGAACCTGGCGGAAGCCGCAGAGCAGCAGCCGCTGATTGGCGGTACCGGTATCGCACACACGCGCTGGGCGACCCACGGTGAACCGTCGGAGGCCAATGCGCATCCGCACGTTTCCGAGCACATCATCATCGTGCACAACGGCATCATTGAAAACCATGAGCCGCTGCGCGCGCAGTTGCTTGAGCGCGGCTATCATTTTGCCTCAGAAACTGACACCGAAGTGGTGGCGCATCTGGTGCATTGGGAGCAGAAGCAGGGCGGCACGCTGCGTGAAGTGGTGCTACGCGTCATTCCGCAGCTGCGCGGTGCGTATGGCATGGTGATCATGGACAGCCGCGATCCGTCGCTGCTGGTGGCAGCGCGTTCCGGCAGTCCGCTGGTGATTGGCCGTGGCGTGGGTGAAAACTTTATTGCTTCCGATCAGCTGGCACTGCTGCCGGTGACGCGTCGCTTCATCTATCTGGAAGAGGGCGATATTGCCGAGATCACCCGCCGCGAAGTCACCATTATCGATCGTGACGGTAACACGGCGAAGCGCGCCGAAATCGAATCGACCGCGCAATACGATGCCGGCGACAAAGGCATCTATCGTCACTACATGCAGAAAGAGATTTACGAGCAGCCGAACGCGATCAAAAACACCATCACCGGTCGTTTTAATCACGGCGAAGTCGATCTCAGCGAGCTCGGTCCGGATGCTGAGAAGCTGCTGAGCCAGGTCGAGCATATTCAGATCATCGCCTGCGGTACGTCATACAACTCAGGCATGGTGTCGCGCTACTGGTTTGAGTCGCTGGCCAACCTGCCTTGTGATGTGGAAATCGCTTCGGAATTCCGTTATCGCAAATCTGCGGTGCGTAAAAATAGCCTGCTGATCACGCTGTCACAATCGGGTGAAACCGCCGATACGCTGGCGGCACTGCGCCTGTCAAAAGAGCTGGGTTATCTCGGTTCGCTGGCGATCTGTAACGTGGCCGGTTCATCGCTGGTGCGTGAATCCGATTTGGCGCTGATGACTAAAGCCGGTACCGAAATTGGCGTTGCCTCGACCAAAGCTTTCACCACGCAGCTAGCGGTATTGCTGATGCTGGTGGCGAAACTGGGGCGTCTGCACGGCATGAAAGCCGAAATCGAGCACGAAATTGTGCACGCGCTGCAAGCCTTGCCGAGCCGCATCGAACAGATGCTGGCGCAGGACAAAGTGATCGAAAATCTGGCGGAAGGTTTCTCGGATAAACATCATGCGCTGTTCCTTGGCCGTGGCGATCAGTATCCAATCGCTATGGAAGGCGCGCTGAAGCTGAAAGAGATCTCCTACATCCACGCCGAAGCCTATGCGGCGGGCGAGCTGAAGCACGGCCCGCTGGCGCTGATTGATGCTGATATGCCGGTGATCGTGGTCGCGCCGAACAACGAACTGCTGGAGAAGCTGAAATCCAATATTGAAGAGGTACGCGCGCGCGGCGGTTTGCTGTACGTGTTTGCCGATCAGGATGCCGGTTTCAGCGACAGCGATGGCATGAAAATCATCTCTCTGCCGCATGTAGAAGAGGTGATTGCACCGATCTTCTACACCGTGCCGCTACAGCTGCTCTCGTATCATGTGGCGCTGATTAAAGGCACCGACGTTGATCAACCACGTAACCTGGCGAAATCGGTTACCGTTGAATAATCAGTAACAAGAGTGGGCCCGCAATGGGCCCGCTTCATTTCTACATGCTGTCATATAACTGTCATATTTCGTACATTTCACTGTCATCAAACTGTCCTATTTTCCCTCCAGCAGCAATCACTAACTCCTACTAAAAAGGCATTGAGCCTGATTTTTTTTAAATCCCCTGGAGGGAACATGACACTGATGCGTAGCACCGTAGCCCGAATCCTCGCCGCCACCTTCGCAGTAAGCGCGGTCTCTGCTTTTGCAGCAACCGATCTGACGGGCGCAGGCGGGACATTCCCGGCGCCGGTTTATGCCAAGTGGGCAGCCGAGTACCAGCAAGCCACTGGTAGCAAAATCAACTATCAGGGTATTGGTTCTTCAGGCGGCGTGAAGCAAATCATCGCGAAAACCGTCGATTTCGGTGCGTCTGATGCACCAATGAAAGAAGAAGATCTGCAGAAAAATGGCCTGTTCCAGTTCCCTACCGTGATTGGTGGCGTGGTGCTGGCGGTTAACATCCCAGGTGTGAAATCAGGTGAACTGACTCTTGACGGTAAAACCGTGGGCGACATCTACCTCGGTACCATCAAAAAGTGGAACGACCCGGCGATCACTAAACTGAACCCAGGCGTGAAACTGCCAGATTCCAACATCAACGTGGTTCGCCGCGCTGACGGTTCCGGTACTTCATTCGTCTTCACCAGCTACCTGGCGAAAGTGAACGAAGAGTGGAACAGCAAAATCGGTAAAGGTAACACCGTTAACTGGCCGACCGGTCTGGGCGGAAAAGGTAACGACGGCGTGGCTGCATTTGTACAGCGTCTGCCGGGTTCAATTGGCTATGTGGAATACGCTTACGCCAAGCAGAACAACCTGACCTACACCAAACTGGTTGATGCTGACGGTAAAGCGGTCGCACCAAGCGAAGAGAGCTTTGCGAACGCCGCGAAAGGCGCAGACTGGAGCAAAACCTTTGCCCAGGATCTGACCTTCCAGAAAGGCAACGCAGCATGGCCGATCACCTCAACCACCTTCATCCTGATTTACAAAGATCAGGCGAATGCGGAGAAAGGTAGCGAAGTGCTGAAGTTCTTCGACTGGGCTTACAAAGGTGGCAGCAAAACCGCAACCGACCTGGATTACGCCGCGCTGCCAGAAAGCGTTGCTAACCAGATTCGTGCAGCGTGGAAAGCGAACATCAAAGATAGCTCCGGTAAAGCGCTGTATCAGTAACCGATTTACCTGGCCAGCCGAGACGGTTGGCCAACCCCAATGGGCGGCCTGCGTGCCGCCCTGACATCCTCCTGAGAACAGAGAATTCTATGGCTGCCACTAAGCCGACGTTCAAAGCCCCCGGTAAACAAGGCGACATGATTTTCGGCGCGCTGGTGAAGCTCTCCGCGCTTATCGTGTTGTTATTGATGGGCGGCATTATCGTCTCCCTGATTTTCTCCTCCTGGCCAAGCATCCAAAAATTTGGTTTCTCTTTCCTGTGGAATAAAACCTGGGATGCGCCAAACGAACAATTTGGTGCGCTGGTACCGATTTACGGCACCCTCGTCACCTCGATTATTGCCTTGATCATTGCCGTACCGGTGAGTTTCGGCATCGCGCTGTTCCTGACGGAACTGGCGCCAGGTTGGCTGCGTCGCCCGCTGGGCACCGCCATTGAGCTGCTGGCGGCGATCCCCAGCATCGTTTACGGCATGTGGGGCCTGTTTGTTTTCGCCCCGCTGTTCGCCGAATATTTCCAGACGCCGGTGGGTAACGTGATGTCGACTATCCCGATTGTCGGCACGCTGTTCTCTGGCCCGGCATTTGGTATCGGTATTCTGGCGGCGGGCGTGATTCTCGCCATCATGATCATTCCGTACATCGCCTCGGTGATGCGCGACGTGTTTGAACAAACGCCGGTGATGATGAAAGAGTCGGCTTACGGTATCGGCTGCACCACGTGGGAAGTGATCTGGCGCATCGTGCTGCCGTTCACCAAAAACGGCGTGATTGGCGGCGTGATGCTCGGCCTGGGCCGCGCGTTAGGTGAAACCATGGCGGTGACCTTTATCATCGGTAACACCTACCAGCTCGACAGCGCTTCGCTGTTTATGCCGGGCAACAGTATTACTTCCGCGCTGGCCAACGAATTCGCCGAAGCGGAATCGGGTGTCCACGTGGCAGCACTGATGGAACTGGGTCTGATCCTGTTCGTGATTACCTTTATCGTGCTGGCGATCTCCAAACTGATGATCCTGCGTCTGGCAAAGAGTGAAGGAGCCCGTTCATGACCGCTATTGAAGTTCAGGCTCGCGCTGAGCTGGAAGCCTCGCGCCGCAAAATGCAGGCGTGGCGCAGTACCAAAAACAAAATTGCCCTGACGCTGTCGCTGATGACCATGGCTTTCGGTCTGTTCTGGCTGGTGTGGATTCTGTTCACCACCATTACGCGCGGTGTTGATGGTTTAAGCTGGTCGCTGTTTACCGAATCGACGCCGCCGCCGAATACCGCGGGCGGTGGTTTGGCGAACGCCTTAGTCGGCAGTGGTTTACTGATTTTCTGGTCGACGATCGTCGGAACGCCGCTCGGCATCATGGCCGGGATCTATCTGGCGGAATATGGCCGTAAACACTGGCTGGCGGAAGTGATTCGCTTCATCAACGACATTCTGCTGTCAGCACCGTCGATTGTGGTGGGCCTGTTCGTCTACACCATCGTGGTATCGCAGATGCAGCACTTCTCCGGTTGGGCCGGCGTAGTGGCGCTGGCGCTGCTGCAAATCCCGATCGTGATCCGCACCTCCGAAAACATGCTGCGTCTGGTACCTGACAGCATGCGTGAAGCGGCTTATGCGCTGGGTACGCCGAAGTGGAAGATGATTTCGGCAATCACGCTGAAAGCCTCGGTTTCCGGCATCATCACCGGTGTGCTGTTGGCCGTGGCGCGTATCGCCGGTGAAACTGCACCGTTGCTGTTTACTGCGCTGTCGAACCAGTTCTGGAGCACCGACATGATGCAGCCGATCGCGAACCTGCCGGTCACCATCTTTAAATTCGCCATGAGCCCGTTTGCCGAGTGGCAAAGCCTGGCGTGGGCTGGTGTGCTGATTATTACCGTGTGCGTGCTGCTGCTGAACATTGTGGCGCGTGTGGTTTTCGCCAAGGGCAAACACTAATTTCCTGGCGCGGCTTCGGCGGCGCTGCTTATGAGAGACGAGAATGAGTAACGTGACTTCATCAGCCGGTAAAATTCAGGTCCGTAATCTGAACTTCTATTACGGTAAGTTTCACGCGCTGAAAAACATCAACCTGGATATCACCAAAAATCAGGTGACCGCGTTTATCGGCCCATCAGGCTGCGGTAAATCCACTTTGCTGCGCACCTTCAACAAAATGTACTCGCTCTATCCGGAGCAGCGTGCCGAAGGTGACATCCTGCTGGATGGCGATAACATTCTGGCTTCTAATCAGGACATCGCCCTACTGCGCGCGCGCGTCGGCATGGTGTTCCAGAAGCCGACGCCGTTCCCGATGTCGATTTATGACAACATCGCCTTCGGCGTGCGTCTGTTCGAAAAGCTGTCGCGTGCCGATATGGATGAGCGCGTGCAGTGGGCGCTGACCAAAGCCGCGCTGTGGAATGAAACCAAAGACAAGCTGCATCAGAGCGGTTACAGTCTCTCCGGCGGTCAGCAGCAGCGTCTGTGCATCGCGCGCGGCATCGCCATTCGCCCGGAAGTGTTGTTGCTGGATGAGCCTTGCTCCGCGCTGGATCCGATCTCAACCGGTCGTATCGAAGAACTGATCACCGAACTGAAGCAGGATTACACTGTGGTGATCGTGACCCACAACATGCAGCAGGCCGCGCGTTGTTCTGACCACACCGCTTTCATGTATCTGGGCGAGCTGATTGAGTTCAGCGATACCGATACCTTGTTTACTAAGCCCGCACAGAAGCAGACCGAAGATTACATCACCGGTCGTTACGGCTGATTCAGGAGACGCACATGGATAATTTAAATCTGAACAAACACATCTCCGGTCAGTTCAACGCGGAGCTGGAGCACATTCGCACGCAAGTGATGATCATGGGCGGCATGGTTGAGAAGCAGCTGATGGACGCCATCACCGCGATGCACAACCAGGATGGCGAGCTGGCGCGTCACGTGATCGACGGCGACCAGAAGGTCAACATGATGGAAGTGGAGATTGATGAAGCCTGCGTGCGCATCATCGCCAAACGCCAGCCCACCGCCAGCGATTTGCGTCTGGTCATGGCGATCATCAAGACCATTTCTGAACTGGAACGCATTGGCGATGTGGCGGAAAAAATCAGCCGCACCGCGCTGGAGAAGTTCAGCCAGCAGCACCTGCCGCTGCTGGTGAGCCTTGAAGCGCTGGGTCATCACACCGTGCAGATGCTGCATGACGTGCTGGATGCGTTTGCGCGCATGGATCTCAACGAAGCCATCAAAATCTACCGTGAAGATAAGAAGGTGGATAAAGAGTACGAAGGCATCGTGCGTCAGTTGATGACCTATATGATGGAAGATCCGCGCACCATCCCAAGCGTGCTGACCGCGCTGTTCTGCGCGCGCGCCATCGAGCGTATCGGCGATCGCTGCCAGAACATCTGCGAAATTATCTTCTATTTCGTCAAAGGTCAGGATTTCCGTCATGTGGGCGGCGACAAGCTGGATGAACTGCTGTCGGGCGATGATGGCAGCAATAAACCCTCTTGATTGACGCGTCGGCGGCCCGTTGCCACTGTGGCTAACGGGCTGCCTGCTTAAATTCTGTCTGTTCTCAGCGATTCCCTCTCTTTATACTTGGCGCACTTTTTTCTGCCAGGTGCTGTTACATGTCCTCCCCAACTCCTAAAAAACAAGCCATTACACCGGCGAAAGCCATGGTGGCTGCGATCAGCGGCTACGCGATGGATGGATTTGATCTGCTGATTCTTGGTTTTATGCTGCCAGCGATCAGCGTCTCGCTGGCGCTCGATCCTTCTCAGGCCGGTTCGCTGGTCACCTGGACGCTGATCGGCGCGGTGATCGGCGGCATCGTGTTTGGTCATCTGAGCGATCGTTATGGCCGCATCCGTATCCTTACCGTCACTATTCTGGTGTTCTCGGTATTCACTGGCTTGTGCGCGGTGGCGCAGGGTTATTGGGATCTGCTGGCGTACCGCACGCTGGCGGGGGTGGGATTGGGTGGCGAGTTCGGCATCGGCATGGCGCTGATTGCCGAAGCCTGGCCGAAAGAGAAGCGCAACCGCGCCTCGGCGTGGGTTGGCATTGGCTGGCAGCTCGGTGTACTTCTGGCGGCCTTTATCACGCCGCCGCTGCTGAGCGTGATTGGCTGGCGCGGCATGTTCCTCGTCGGTTTGCTGCCAGCGCTGGTGTCGTTTGTGATCCGCCGCAGCATGGGCGAGCCGGAGAGCTTTACCCGCCACGTGGAGAGAACGCCGCAGCTCTCCTTTGCCGCACGCATTAAATTGCTGTTTGCCGACCGCGCCACCAGCAAAGCCAGCCTGGGAATTTTCATTCTCTGCTCGGTGCAGAATTTTGGTTACTACGGATTGATGATCTGGATGCCGAGCTATCTGTCATCCAACTTCGGGTTCAGCCTGACCAAATCTGGCCTGTGGACCGCCGTCACGGTGGTGGGCATGACGTTCGGCATCTGGCTGTTTGGTGTGCTGGCCGATCGCTTCGCACGCTGGAAAATCTTCCTGCTGTATCAGTTCGGCGCGGTGGTGATGGTGGTGGTGTATGCGCAGCTGCGCGATCCTACGGTGATGCTGTTTACCGGCGCGCTGATGGGGATGTTTGTGAACGGCATGATCGGCGGCTACGGCGCGCTGATTTCCGATACTTTCCCACCGCAGGCGCGCGCAACAGCGCAGAACGTGTTGTTTAATTTGGGGCGTGGCGTGGGCGGATTTGGTCCATTGGTGATTGGCCTGCTGGCCACCAATATCTCTTTCACCGCCGCGATTACGCTGCTGGCACTGATTTATCTGCTGGATATCGCCGCCACGCTGTTCTTGCTGCCGAAGAAGCAGAGCAACGAGGATTCGTTGGGGGCGATTGGCTGATTTAGATTGTGCTGGTTTTCCCCCCTTCCCGGCCTTCCCCCATAAATGGGGGAAGGAGATGCTGCCACATGCAACTCCCAACTCACATATTGCAGCATCTTCCTCCCCCATTCATGGGGGAGGACCGAGGAGGGGGACAGCCAGCACAATTCACTTCCCAGCCGCAATGCGCTCACGAATATGCTGGGCGCGCGCTTCCGAATCCGGGTGCGAATCAAACATCGAACTCTGGCGTCCCTGTTCCAGCTTAGCCAGCTTCTCAAAGCTGGTCGCTAATCCCATCGGATCAATGCCACGCTTTTTCATCAGATCAAACGAGTAATCGTCAGCCTGTGTTTCCTGGGTTTGTGAGAACTGTGCATTTACCAGTTTTTCGCCCATTTCACCCAATTGCGATTGTGACAGCGAGCCAATCACGCCGCCTACGGAAGCCGCAGCGGTGCGCGTTGCAGTGGTCGTCAGCGCCACCTGCATCGCTTTACGCGTATGGCCCAGTGCGACGTGGCCCATTTCATGGCCGAGCACACCTTCGACTTCGTTGTCGGTCATCATGTCCATCAAACCGCTGTAGACACGGATACAACCGTTGGCCATCGCCCATGCGTTGACGTCTTTGGTTTGATACACCTTGTAGTTGGCAGGCACGCCGTTGACGTTATCGCCGAGCGCCGCCGCGATTTTGTTCAGGCGCTGCTGATATTCACTGTTGGCGGGTGCAACCTGATTGTCTTTATCCATCTGCGCACAAGATTGATCGCTTAACTCTTTCACTTGCGCATCGTTCAGCGCGTAGGCCTGATAAGCCTGCGCACCAGATTGCAGCAGCGCGTTGTTATCAAATCCTTCGCAGCCGCTCAGCAACGAAGCCATTCCCAGAGCAACAATGGTAGCTCTCATTTTCATATCGGCATCCTTTGGGTAACAAGGTAAATAAAACAAACACCTGAAAACGTCACAGGTGTTTAAACGATTTGGTTATAGCTCGCATGTTGTGCAATGGCTAGCAGACAAGGCCGGAAATGCAAACGGTTACCCGTGATTTAGCATCCAGATGCATGTACTTTTGTCCTGATTTTCATGTACATTGATGTGCGACTTTTTTCTCGCTTCGCCTTATAACTGATTAATTACAATAAGTTAAGCGTGGCGGAGCATTAATCCGACCTGGAGTAGAAGATGCCCTCTCGTAAAGAGCTTGCCAACGCCATTCGCGCGTTAAGTATGGATGCAGTACAGAAAGCCAATTCGGGACATCCGGGTGCCCCGATGGGCATGGCGGACATCGCCGAAGTACTGTGGCGTGACTTCCTGAACCATAACCCTACTAACCCGCTGTGGGCAGATCGCGACCGCTTTGTGCTGTCGAACGGTCACGGCTCAATGCTGATTTACAGCCTGTTGCACCTCACTGGCTACAATCTGCCAATGAGCGAGCTGCAGAACTTCCGTCAGCTGCACTCTAAAACTCCAGGCCACCCGGAATACGGCTACACCGCAGGTGTTGAAACCACTACCGGCCCGCTGGGTCAGGGCATTGCGAACGCAGTGGGTTTTGCCATTGCCGAGC
>NZ_DALYOQ010000100.1:0-12057 GCF_031974595.1 Pantoea sp. CTOTU46764
TCACCGTGATCTGATAAATAAACCAGGCTGGTGGTGTATTCATCCTGATGCGCTTTCAGCACATTAATCGCTTTATTGACGATGTAATCAATATACAGAATGGTGTTGTCGTAGGTATTGACCAGCTGTTCTTGCGAACAATCCTGAATTTGGCTGGTATCGCACGTTGGGGTGAATTTTTTAAACTGTGGAGGATAACGGTTGTAATAGGTTGGGCCGTGGCTACCAATGGTGTGCAATACGATAACACCATTGCCTTTCAGGTTTTTAATGTAGTCCTCAATGCCGTGGAATAACACTTCGTCATAACATTCACCGTCATGACACATATCCGGCAGATTCAGACTGCTCATATCCTGATGCGGGACGCGATCGCAGGCACCTTTACAGCCACCATCATTGTCATTCCAGAGAACCTGCACACCGGCACGCTGGATAATATCGAGCATCCCTTCCTGATGGCTGGCAAGCTGGTCGTCATAATGGGCACGCGGCATATCCGAGAACATACAGGGTAACGAGACCGCCGTGGCTGTGCCGCAAGACTGTGTATTAGGGAAATAGGTGACATTATCTTTCGCCAGCAACGGTGTATTTTCGCGTCCATAACCATTTAACTGGAAATTCACCGCACGCGTGGTTTCACCCACCACCAAAATCGTCAGGTTACGCTTTGGACCCGCCAGCATCTCCGGCTTCTGTTTGGCATCTAAACCAATTTGCACCAGCGGCAAATTGGCGGTGCGGCTGTGGTTATACCAGGAAAGCGTTGCCACAATCGAGTTTGAAGGGCTGAGCGATTTAATCAGCTCTTTTTGGTTACGAAACAGCGAGGCGTAATCTTTATAGAAAAACGTCGCGACTAAGGCGATGCAGATTACCGACGCGACAATCGAAGCCGCGCGTTTGGCGATGCTTTTCCAGATAGGTTTGCTGTTCTTAACGCGAATCCAGAAAACTAACAGGGCAGCCAGCAGCCCGCTACAACCCAGCGTAATAATCAACTTGGGTGATAATAGAGCAAAGGATTCAGACGGCGTGGTATCGATAATATTCACGATCATCGAGCGGTCAATAACAATACCAAACGTCCAGATAAAATATTGCGCAGCGGCGGATACTAAAATGAAGAGCGCAAGAATAACGCGGTCAAGCCACAAAAAGGAGGCTAATGTGGCAATAATATTGATTACGCTAAATGCCACTAACGGCATTGAAGCGAATACCAAAATGGTGCGCACGCTATCAAGCGGCATGGCAGCAAGCACTTGTCGATAAAACGCAATGTTCAAAAAGACCGCGATATAAATAGAAACAAGCGAAATAAAAGAGAGCCGACTCAACGTCGGTCTTTTGCGTAGCGAAAACGTCATTGTTCAATCCATGTGTGTGAAGATGGCGAAAGCTTAAGAAACTAAGGTTAAGTAAACCTTAAGCATTATCACAAATCCGTCATAAACCAATAAAATAATGATTTTTATGGTTATTTTGTGCTCGTTTTTTACATTGTAACGCAGCGCTGACAGCTTTTATCGGCGTGAAGCTTAAAATCAGATTAAAAATCAGGCGGCAGAAATTTAATTCTTTGCGCATTTTAAGGGAGTTTTAAGTTTACCTCGGCATTGTGTGGTTAACACGCTGACGGGGAATGCCCACATGACCGATAATTTGACCGACCTGAAAACCAAAGTGCCGCAGGCAACGCTGCTGTTCTGGGCGTTAAAAATGATGTCTACCACAGTAGGTGAAACCGGTGCTGACTGGATCAATTTTGGTCTCGGTTTTGGCCTGGTACATACCTCAATCATTGCCGCCGGATTGTTTGTCGTCGCGCTTATTTTTCAGCTGAAATCACCGCGTTATATTCCGTGGCTTTACTGGCTCACCGTTTTATTAGTCAGCATTACCGGTACCTTAATCACCGATTATTTAACCGACCAAATGCAAGTGCCACTGCTTTATTCCGTGGCGATGTTTGGCTCTGCGCTGGTAATGATATTGATGTTCTGGCATCGCTCGGAAGGCACGCTGGAGTTTGCTGCGATTAATACCACCAGCCGAGAACTCTATTACTGGCTCGCCATCATGATCACCTTTGCCTTTGGTACGGCGTTGGGCGATGCCCTGGCGGAGCGACTTGGCCTCGGTTATCTCTCCACCACCATGCTGTTCGCCGTACTGATCGCCATCACCGGCTTCCTGTGGCGTATCCGGGCAATCAGCGCCGTGGCCTGTTTCTGGTGCGTATATGTGCTGACCCGGCCGCTCGGCGCCGCACTGGCCGATCTGTTCTCACAACCGATTAAGCAGGGCGGTCTCGGCTACGGCACCACGCCGGTTAACCTCATCTTCCTGATTGCGATGGCGGCATTAATTGTGGTTTCGGGTGTGTTTTCACGCTCCTCACCTCAGGATCAACCATGAGAGTGCTGCTGGTTGAAGATGACCAGATGATCGGTTGCGCCGTGCAAGCCGCGCTCAAAGATGCTTCTTACGCCGCCGATTGGGTGCGTGATGGCGAACAAGCGTTACTTAGCCTGAGAACCCATGACTACGATCTGGTGCTGCTTGACCTCGGATTACCGGCAAAAAATGGCTTTGAGGTGCTTGATGAAGTTCGGCGTTCGGGCAATCAGGTGCCGCTGGTGGTGGTGACGGCGCGTGATGCGCTGGAAGATCGCCTGCATGGCCTGGATGCCGGAGCCGATGATTATTTGCTGAAGCCCTTTGAGATGAGCGAACTGCTGGCGCGTGCCAGAGCGGTGATGCGCCGTAAAGCGGGGCATGCAACATCGCTGTTAAGCAATGGCGAGCTGATGCTCAATCCTGCCACACGCGAAGTACAGCATCGCGATCGCGAGGAAAAATTCACCCTTTCCAGCCGCGAGTATGCGTTGTTGCAGGCTTTGCTGATGCAGCCGGGGCAGATTTTCTCGCGCAGCGAGCTGGAGGAGAAAATCTACGGCTGGGGCGAGGAAATTGAGAGCAACGCGGTGGAGTATTTCATCCATGCGCTACGTAAAAAACTGGGCAGCGACACCATCAAAAACATTCGGGGCGTGGGATGGAAAGTCTCAAAAAAAGACTAAGCGACTCCGCGCAATTCCGGCTGTCATTTGTCCTGTGCATGGCGGTGGTCGGCATTGCGCTGCTGTGCGGCGTGCTCGGTTTTCTCTCGGCATGGGATGAAGCGCACGAACTGCAGGATTCATCGCTGCAGCAGATTGCCAGCCTGGCAAAAGATGATCTGCTCGCGCCGCGCAACAGCAATTTCATTAGCCCGCCGTTACAGGATGAAGAGGCATCACGCATTATCGTGCACTTCATCTTTCCCGTGGCACAAGGGATGGAACCGGCATCGCAAGATGCTTTTTCCTCGCTCGCCTCGCTGCCGGCCGGGTTTTACACCACGCGCATCAACCGGCACGTCTATCGCGTGTTGATTGAGGCGCTGCATGATGGCCTGCGCGTAGCCGTTGCACAGCGGGCTTCGGTGCGACAGAGCGTGGCGCTGTCATCCGCGCTGCGCACGCTGGTGCCGTTCTGCATTCTGTTTCCGGTTCTGCTCTATCTGGTGGCCGAACTGGTAAGAAAGATTTTTCGCCCAATACGCAAGCTGGCGGATGCCGTCGATGCGCAACGCGATGGCCTGAGCATGGCGTTAAGCAGTGAATTTATACCGCGTGAGATCACCCCGTTTATCACCGCCATCAATCAGTTATTGCAACGCTCGGCAGAATCGGTGGAGCGGCAGCGGCGCATGAACTGCGTTCGCCGCTGACTGCTTTGATGTTGCAGGCCGAAAGGCTGGATGCCAGCGATCTTTCTACTGAGAGTCGCACCCGGCTAATGCAATTACGTGCCGGAATGAAACGCACCAGCACGCTGGTTGAGCAGTTGCTGAGCCTGAGCCGTGCGCAAAACGGAGAAGTGGGCAACCTGCCGCCGGTTGAATCCATCGCGGTGTTTACGGTGGTT
Organism: Pantoea sp. CTOTU46764; assembly: GCF_031974595.1. Classification (NCBI taxonomy): domain Bacteria; kingdom Pseudomonadati; phylum Pseudomonadota; class Gammaproteobacteria; order Enterobacterales; family Erwiniaceae; genus Pantoea; species Pantoea sp. CTOTU46764. The sequence goes on from NZ_DALYOQ010000100.1 coordinate 3,979, forward strand.
AAGCAGGTAGTTTCCGATTTGCTGCCGCTGGCGGAGCAGAAATCCATCGATATTGGCGTGGTAGGCAATAGCGAGGCGTCAATTATTGCCCGACCATCGGAACTCTACACGCTATTACGCAATATTTTGCATAATGCCATCCAATATACGCCGTTAGCAGGGAAGGTGGATATTACGATTAATCACAGCGCAGCTTGTCTGTTTATCGATATTGAAGACAGTGGTCCGGGCATTGCTGTTGATAAAAGAGAACGGGTATTTGACGCATTTTATCGCATTGAAGGAAGCGATATTTCTGGCTCTGGTTTGGGACTGTCGATTGTCAGCGCCATTGTGACGCGCATGAAAGGGCAAGTGAAGCTCACTGCAGCAACGTCCTCCGCGACGGGGCTGAAGGTGAGCATTGCTTTACCACTTACTTAATTTTCACAAGGAATAAATATGATTCTCACTTCAGAGACAGCAGAGAATATTAATGACTCGCTCTTTCTTATGATTAACGCACCGGCGCATGCCTCTAGCTTATTTTTAACATTAGGGAATATCTGCGCTTCCTGGTTAATTTTTATTTTCCCGCTGAGCTTGCTGGTCTATTGGTTTAGCTTTAAGCCGGAAAATCAACGCGTGGCAATGCAGGCGCTTACCGCTGGCATCGTGGCATTGTGCGTGAATATGGTTATCGGTTATTTCTTTCCGCATCCAAGGCCGTTTATGGTGCCGATTGGCCACACTTTCCTTAGTCATGCTGCTGATGCCTCTTTCCCCAGCGATCATATGACGCTGGCCTGCGCCATTACCTTCAGTTTGCTGTTCAGCAGAATAATACAGACTGGCTTGAGCCTGCTGCTGCTGAGTCTGTTAATTGCCTGGGGACGTATTTATATGGGCGTGCATTTCCCGGCCGATATGCTGGGTTCAATCACGGTGGCGTTATTGTGTTGCTGGAGCGTGAAAAAAGCAGAAAATCGTTTAGATCCGCTATTTTCTCACCTTTATCGGCTGAATAATTATCTCTTCGGGCATCTGCGGATTAACCGGGAAAAAAGCTGAGTCGCTATCATGGTGATTGAAACCAGGCGAATTATTCGCAATCCCTATTTCTTATTAATCGCCTGTTGTGCGGTGCTGTTTGGTATTCCGCTCACTGCCTGGATGCTGCACTGGAATTGGAATGCCAGCCAGCAGTCAGCGGGGCTGTTTGGTTTTTATCTGCTGACGCAAACCGTATCACGACCTTATGGCATGATTACCGCCGCTTTGCTGGTGTGCGCGGTAATCTATACATTGCGTATTCGAAAAGCCGAATGGTTTAAATATGCTGTGGTGCTGTTACTGCCGATTATTTTGGGCCAGCTAGCCGTGAATATGATTAAGAGAACCACGCCTGAACCACGGCCTTATATTGTGTGGTTGAGCCAAACAGACAGCGAGATAGATCGTCATTTTTATCACGTGGAAAGCGCAGAACGGCAGGCGATGTTGAGCAAGCGGTTAGAGAGCATCAGCGTTATTCCGCAGTGGCAGAAGCAGCATTGGCTAAATCAAACCGATTCAGCTTTTCCGTCGGGGCATACGGTGTTTGCTGCCACCTGGGCGCTGATGGCAGTGAGTTTACTGCTCGCGCGCGGGAAAACGCTGTTGGCCACGATCATCATGCTGTGGGCAATGGGCGTGGTAATCAGCCGTCTTTTATTGGGAATGCATTGGCCCGGCGATCTCTTTACCTCAATCATGATTGCGTTTTATTTGAGTCTTCCAGCGGTTTATTTTCTGTGTCGGGAAGCAGAATAAAAGCGCCATCTCTCTGAGCGTTACTCAAAGCGATAATTTCATTTGCGCCAGTTTATCGAAGCCCACCGAACAGAAAGGAAAGGGGAGGATGACAAATTTGTCATGTAACTCATGCAGGCAAAAAAAAACGCCACAGCGTGGCGTTTTTAGGCAGAGAACCAAAGGGTGAGAAAACTCACCACGGCGAACGCGCTAACCGCAACCGCCGCATATTCACTGAATGGTCGGGACATCATCAATCTCATCGAAATTTCCTCTTAAGGTGAGGCTATTTTCATTAATGAAGATTAAGTGAACCTTAGGTTGAGGAGTGAGGCGCGAATAAATGCGCACCCTACAAAATCTGTAGGGTTGCCATTCATGGCGACCGTTTTTACATATCGAATGACGCACAACGGAAAAAACACCCATAACTTATTGATTATGCGTCCAATAAGTTCCCGTTTCAGGCAGTGGCAGGAACTGTTGGTTCATCTCATTTAGCGTCTGTTCCGGTGAGAGATCGTGAAAAAGCGCGGGATGAAACGTTTTGGCAAAAAATTCTGCCACCAGCAAGTGCCAGGGACTCATATAAAAGTTCTGCCAAAACGCATAGGCGTGCTGCTGCTGTACCGCCGATAACACCGAAACGGTTGCATCGCTGGAAAGGGCATGCAGAAAGCTTGCACGCGCAGCAGCGGCATCCACCTGCGGTCCAAGCTGCAAAAAGCCGGGTTCGGTGGGCGCTGCTGAACCGGTGGCGATATAGATAGCCGGATTGGCCGCGATCACCGCTTCTGGATTAAGTTGCCCAAACACTGCCGGGAAGCGTCCCGCCGCGATATTGTCGCCACCGGCAAAGGCGATCAAATCAGCCAGATTGCCATGCGCCACGGTAGTACAACATTCGGCCTTTTTACCGAGGTGCAACTGCAACATTACCCTCGGACGCTCGCCCTGAAAGCTCGCCAGACGTTCACGAATGCGCTGCATATGCTGCTGGTAAAACGCAATAAAGCGTTCGCTTTTCGCCTCATCGTTCAACGCTGCACCCAGCGTGCGCAGGCTGCTCACGGTGTTTTTCAGTTGATCAACGCGGAAATCGAGAAACAGCACCGGAATGCTTGCCGCCGCCAACTGTTGCATAAAGGCTGAGTTATTCGGCGGCGTGCGCGCATACACCGGCAAAATCACCAGATCCGGTTGCAGGGCGATGATTTTTTCCACGTTCAGCTGGGAAAAGTTGGAGTTACCGATTTGCGTGATGTTGGCGATCTGCGGAAAGGCTTTAACGTAGCGATCCCAGGTTTGCTTATCCAGATTGCGAAGATCGGCAGGCCAGCCCACTACGCGTTTAGCGGGATTTCCCTCTTCTACCAGCGCCAGCGTATAGATCATCCGGCTTTCACCAATCACCAGGCGCTGCGGATTATCCGGAACCTCTACTTTGCGGCCCAAGCTGTCGGTGAGCATTTTGCCGTGAGCGATCCAGGGCAATAGCAGCAGTAATGCAAGCAATATTCGTCTCATTATTCTGCTTTCTGATGGCTCCGCCCACGACGGCGGAGCGAATCATGTTAGAAATCGACTGACGCCTGCAGATACATCACGCGCGGCTCACCTTCAATGACGCGCAGATTACCGGCGCTGGATTCGTAATATTCACGGTTAAGCAGATTCTTCACGTTCAGCTTCAACTGCGTATGTTTACCGATCAGCTGACTATCCCAGGCGATAAAGGCATCCGCCACGGTATAAGCCGGCATCACAAAACTGTTTTCCGGATCGCCCGCCCGCGTACCGACATAACGTCCGCCGCCGCCGAGGCGTAATTCACCCGGCAACCACGAGAAGCGCAGCGTGTGGCTCAGATACAAACTGCCCATATTGGTTGGGGCATTCACCAGACGGTTGCCGACGTTGTCTGGGTTCACGTTGTCCGCCACGATTTCGGTTTTGTCGTAGCTGTAATTGGCAATCAGATTCCAGTCCGGCGTAATTTCACCGTTGATCTCCAGTTCAGCGCCGGTTGAGCGCGCTTTCGGGATATTACGCGTCACGCCATTGATGAAAATCGACATGTCTGTCTCATCAATACGATACAACGCCAGCGTTGCGGCCAGATTTGGCGCCACTTGCCACTTCGATCCCACTTCCCAGGTGCTGCCTTTTTCGGTTGATGCCACATCGCCGTTGTCATCGGTTTGCGTCGAAGGCGTAAATGATTTGCTGTAGCTGCCATACAGCGACACATCCGGTAAAACCTTATACACCACGCCAACTTGCGGTAGGAAGGCGTTACCGCGATCGTTGAGCGTTGTCTCTGGATCTATAAAGCCATTGCTGGAAGTTTGCGTATAGCGTTGGAATCTGCCTCCCAAAACGGCAATCCATTTATCAGTGAGATGGATGCTGTCTTTAGCAAACAGCGAACGGCTATACAGATTGGTGCGCAGGTTGCTGATGCTGTCGTTGTAGGTGCTGTCGCTGAGAATCGGTTCTTCACCGTAAACCGGATCGTACATATTGAAGCTGCGTGAAACGCTGCCGCGATAAGAACGCGCTTTGTAGGTTTCATTCTGCTCATAATCGACGCCCAGTAGCAGGTCATGTTGCATACCTGCAAGGGTTGGCGACCCGCTAATATCCCATGAAACGTATTCGGTTTGATGGTTGAAACCACGGTTGGCATCGGCACGACGCGAGACGATACCGGTGCTGGTGTTAATTGCAGTGGCGCGCACTTCGTTGCTGTCATAACGGCGCTGCATCCAGCCGTAATTGAGGTGCGTTTCCCAAACGTCATCGAGGTTATAGCCGTAGCTCACGTTGAGGCGTTTGTTTTTGCCCCATGCATGGTTGGCATAGTCGTCCAGACGACGGTTATAAGGAATATCCACCGGTTTGCCGCCGATAAATGCCGTGCCACGGTCGTAAGGCACGTCATATTTATACTCGACGTAACTGACGTTGAAGTTGGCGCGATCGCCGTACCAGCTTAGTGAAGGGGCCAGCAGCGTGTGTTCATTGACACCAAAATTGCGCCAGTAATCTTCGCGCTGGCGCTCAGCCACCATGCGGAAGGCGAAACCGTTGCCGAGAGGTCCGGTGACATCGACCATGCCGGTGCCGCCGCCGAAGCTGCTGGATTCACCGCTGATATGCGTATTCCATTGGTACTGCGGCTTTTTGCTCACCAGATTGATGATGCCGCCGGGATTGAGAATGCCGTACAACAGCGATGAAGATCCTTTCAGCACTTCGACATGATCGATGCTTGAATCCATGGTCAATCCCTGATTGCTGCGCACGCCATCAATGAAGATTGAACCATCGGTGTTGGAGCCGAATCCGCGTTTAACGAAGCCATCTTCGGTACCGCCCAGCGTGTTGCCTTGCGTCACGCCGCTGACAAACTTCACCGCATCGTTGAGGCTGGTGACCTGATAATCCTTCATTACCTGCGGTGTCACCACGCTGATGGACTGCGGTGTTTCACTGCGCGGTGTCGCGGTGCGTAACGTAGCAGCCGCGTCATCCTGGTTATAACTGCTGGTGGAAGAGGGCTGATCGGCCGTGACGGTTAATGTTTGATCGGCTGCAGCGGCAGAAGCGCTATACAGCAGGGTTGAAGCCAGTAAAACCTGAGAGCCAGAGAGCGTATATTTTACCGCTGGTGAAAAACAACAAAGACACTTCATTAGTTTAAATCCGCATCAAAATAGGGATATCAAGAAGCGCAGATAGTAATGAGATTGATTTTCATTTACAACAAAATTGTGGCGCTAATTTAGCGTTCTATGTTTTTTTTAAATAATTAGCGGGTTTGCATCAGATGGTGGAAAATTTATAGGTTGCAATGTGGAAATATAATGTAGATATAAAATTCTTTGTTATTCATGTCATTACTTTTATTTTGTAGTAGTCGATGTGGTTTTGTTGACGTTATTTTATTTTCACTACATTATTGCCGGGTCGGCAAGGGACATGGGTTCATGACTTGGGTTTTAAATCTGTTCAATTATTTTAACTATTTAAGGTTTTCTTAATCCTCGCGCCAATAATAGGGTTTTACGGCGCATTAATTTACAGGTGTTTATCTGCCGTGACCGATTCCACGCCAAAAACCAGTAAACGACCTTACGATCTCTACGGTGAACGATTCCATGCCTGCAAGCATCAGCTCACTCCACGTCTGTTAAAGGTTGCGCACTATATTCATCAGCATCGCAGAGCGGTGCTGGACAAAACCGCACTCGGTATTGCGATAGATACGCAAACCTCTGATGCCACAGTGATTCGCGCGATTCAGGCGCTGGGTTTCTCCGGGTATCGCGATCTCAAAATTGTCATTAGCGAATACCTTGGCGTCACGCGGCGTTCCCCCGCGCGCGTGGCCTCCACGGTGAATGAACTGGCGCAGGACGCCAAAGGCAGCATCGATTTTGTGCTGGATAGCTATCGCATCAGCTGTGAAATGCTGGCGGCGCCCGCCAATCGTCAGGCGATTCAACAGGCGATTGATCTGCTGCAACAGGCAGAACGTGTGGCGATTTTCGGCATTGGCGCATCAGCGATTCTGGCGGATTACACCGCGCGGTTGTTCAAACGTAATGGCACCTCGGCGTATGTGCTGAACCACACTGGCATTGCGCTGAGCGAGCAGATTGCCGAAATGCGCCATGCGGATGTGCTGATCATGCTGGCGCAGAACAGCGCGCACCCGGAAGGCAGGGTTACGCTGGCGGAAGCACAGCGGCTGGGCATCAAAATTGTTCTGCTGACGGCGGCCACCGATTCTATTTTTGCCCAGCATGCCGATGTGATGATTGAGATTCCCCGCAGTCGTTCCGCTGACAAAATGCCGGTGCATGCTACGCCGATGATCTGTCTGGAGATCTTAGTGTTAGGATTGGCCGCTGCCGCGCCGGTCGCCACCATGAATAGCATGAGCAAGCTGTATGAAATCAGTAACGCTTTGACACGCCCCGGCGCGCGCAAATCCCGAACGCCTTAATTTTGGAAGCAAATATGACCACCGATTTTCCCTTGCTGGACGTGCAGGGCGTAACCTTTTCGCTGCAGGGGCGCACGCTGCTGGCGCCCGTTTCGCTGCAAATCAATGCAGGAGAGAGGCTGTTGCTGACCGGTCCTTCGGGCAGCGGTAAAAGCACCTTGCTGATGATTCTCGCCTCGCTTCTGGAACCGAGCGGCGGGCAGATCCTGTTCGAAAACAACGATATTGCCAGCTTGAAAACCGAACATTATCGGCAACAGGTTTCCTATTGTTTCCAGACGCCGCAACTGTTCGGCGACACGGTGTACGACAACCTGGCGCTGCCGTGGCACATCCGCCAGCAGAAACCGTCGCGCGACAAGCTAGTTGAATCACTTGCCGATGTGCATTTGGCTGCTGACATGCTCGATAAAAAAATCGAGCAGCTGTCGGGCGGTGAGAAGCAGCGCGTAGGCTTGCTGCGCAACCTGCAATTTCTGCCGCAGGTGCTGCTGCTGGATGAAGTCACCAGCGCATTAGATGAAGAGAATAAAGTGATCATCAACGCATTGATTGATTCGCTGGTGCGCGAGAAGCATCTCGCCGTGATCGGCATCAGCCACGATGGGCAAGAGATCCGCGAGGCACAACAGGTGCTGAAACTTGAGGCACCAGAGCAGGGAACAACCAATGAGCCAGCATAATATTACCGACAGCTCGCTATTACTCTCGCTGCTGCTGGTGGTGATTGCGCTGCTGATCAGCCAGAAAGAGAAGCTTGGCATGAGCAAAGACATTATCTGGAGCGTGTGTCGCGCCATTATCCAGCTGGTGATCGTTGGCTATGTGCTCAAGTCGATCTTTGACCTGAACAATGACTGGCTCACCGTGCTGATGGTGCTGTTTATCTGCGTCAATGCGGCGCTCAACGCGCGCAAGCGCAGCCTTAATATCAGCAACGGTTTCGTTATCTCGTTTGTGGCGATTACCACCGGCACCACGCTGACGTTGACCATTTTGCTGCTGAGCGGTGCTATCGAGTTTATCCCGATGCAGGTGATCCCTATCTCCGGAATGATCGCCGGCAACGCGATGGTGGCGGTGGGGCTCTGTTTCAGCAATCTCAACCAACGCTTCAGCGATAACCGGCAAAAAATTCAGGAGATGCTGAGTTTGGGCGCACCGGTAAAAATGGCGTCGGCGCGCTTTATTCGCGACAGCATCCGCGCGGCAATGATTCCCACCGTTGATGGCGCCAAAACCGTGGGATTGGTGAGCTTGCCGGGCATGATGTCAGGGCTGATTTTTGCCGG
>NZ_DALYOQ010000101.1:0-11138 GCF_031974595.1 Pantoea sp. CTOTU46764
GGGGGAGGACCGAGGAGGGGGACAGCGTGCACAATCAACCCGCCAGCATTTGCTCCAGCTGTTCCTGCGCATCCAGCCATGCCATTTCGACCTCTTCCAGCGCGGCCTTACTTTCTGCCTGACGCTGCAGCGCCACGTTCAAATCGGCTTTGCGACTCTGATCGTAAATCGCGCTGTCGGCCAGTTGCGCTTCCGCATCGCTGAGCTGACTCTGCCACTTCGCCATCTGCTTCTCAAGTTTCTCGATCTCTTTACGCAGCGGCTGCGTTTGTGCACGCAGCTCGGCGTCGCGGCGTTTCTGGTCTTTACGCGATTGCGCGCTGTTGCCGTTATCCTGCTTCGGCGAGGCATCCTGTTGTGCTTGCTGCTTCTGCAGATCGCTCAGCCACTGCTGATAATCTTCCAGGTCGCCTTCAAACACATCGACCTTGCCGTCGTGCACCAGATAGAGATCGTCTGTGGTGGCGCGCAGCAGATGACGATCGTGCGAGACCACCACCAACGCGCCTTCGAAATCAATTAGCGCTTCGGTCAGCGCCTGACGCATATCAAGATCGAGGTGGTTAGTCGGTTCATCGAGCAGCAGCAGGTTCGGGCGCTGCCAAACAATCAATGCCAACACCAGACGCGCTTTTTCGCCGCCGGAGAAGCGTTCAGTGATTTCGCTGACTTTATCGCCCTGGAAGCCGAAGCCACCAAGATAATCGCGCAGCTGCTGCTCAAGCACTTTCGGTGCGATGCGTGACAAATGCTGCAACGGCGATTCATCGGCGCGCAGATATTCCAGCTGATGCTGGGCGAAGTAACCGAGCTTGATGCCTTTCGCCAGGCCAACTTTGCCATCCAGCGCCTCGAGCTCACCGGCGAGCAGTTTGATTAGCGTCGATTTACCCGCGCCGTTACGGCCCAGCAGGCCAATACGCGAACCCGGCACAAGGTTAAGTTTGATGGCGTCGAGAATGATGCGCTCGCCATAACCGGCGGTGACGCGTTCCATCTTTAGCAACGGATTCGGCAAACTTTCTGGCGCGCGGAAACTGAAGCTAAACGGGTTATCGACGTGTGCTGGCGCAATCAGCTCCATGCGCTCCAGCATTTTGATGCGGCTCTGCGCCTGCTTCGCTTTGGTGGCCTGCGCGCGGAAGCGATCGATATACTTTTGCAGGTGCGCCACTTTTTCCTGCTGGCTCTGGAACAGCGCTTGCTGTTGCGCCAGCTTGGCGACGCGCTGACGTTCGAACGAGCTGTAGTTGCCAGTGTATTCAAACATCGTTTGCTGTTCGATGTGGATGATCTTATCGACCACCGGATCGAGGAAGTCGCGGTCGTGCGAAATCAGCACCAGCGTACCCTCGTAGCTTTTCAGCCAGCGTTCTAGCCAGATCACGGCATCGAGATCGAGGTGGTTGGTCGGTTCATCGAGCAGCAGCAGATCGGAACGGCACACCAGCGCCTGCGCGAGGTTGAGGCGCATGCGCCAGCCACCGGAGAAATCGCTCACCGGCCGCATTAATTGTTCCTGGCTAAAGCCCAAACCGTGCAACAAACTTGAGGCGCGAGCAGGTATGCTCCACGCCTGAATCGCATCCAGCTTGCCGTGCACCAGGGCGATGGCGTTGCCATCGTTGCGCCCATTGGCGTCGGCTAATTCAGATTCAAGCTGACGATATTCACGGTCGCCGTCGATAACATACTCCAGCGCGGGTTTGCTCAGCGCCGGGGTTTCCTGATTGACCCACGCCAGCGCCCAGTTGCTTGGGAAGGTGGCGTTACCTGCATCGCTGCTGATCTCGCCCTTCAGCAATGACAGCAGCGTCGATTTGCCGCAGCCGTTTTTACCCACTAAGCCCACTTTCTGGCCGGGGTTTATGGTGGCTGTTGCGTTATCCAGCAGCACATTGGTGCCGCGGCGAATTTGTAGTGCTGAAAAGACAATCATAAGCGCCGTATCGTCAGAATATGTTAATTTACCGGCAACATAATTCGAGAAAATTTGTTGCGTCGAGCATGGTAGCGGAATTCCTGTGCCGTGACGACGCTTTGGAGGGGAACGATGTCGCAGCCACCCAAAATATTGCTGCTTTACGCCCATCCGGAATCACAGGATTCGATTGCTAATCGGGTTTTGCTGCAGTCGGCTATGGAACTGGACCACGTCACGGTGCACGATTTATACGCCCACTATCCGGATTTCTTTATTGATATTCACCATGAGCAACAGTTGCTGCGCGAACATCAAATCGTTGTATTCCAACATCCACTTTATACCTACAGCTGCCCGGCGCTCCTGAAGGAGTGGCTGGATCGTGTGCTGTCGCGCGGCTTTGCCAGCGGTCCAGATGGCAATGCGCTGGAAGGCAAATACTGGCGCAGCGTGGTGACCACCGGCGAACCGGAAGCGGCGTATCACCCTAGCGGCCTGAATCGCTATCCGATGAGTGACATCATGCGTCCGTTTGAGCTGACGGCGCAGATGTGTCGCATGCACTGGATGACGCCGATGGTGATTCACTGGGCGCGTCGGCAGACGCCGGAAGTGATGCGTAATTTTGCCCGAGCGTACGGCGACTGGCTGGCTTCACCGCTGCCGCAAGGAGGTGTGTGATGGAAGGCGAAACGTTACTGACGGCGGGCGTGATTTATCTGGTTGCGGCGGTGCTGATTGTGCCGATTGCGGCGCGTCTTGGCATTGGCGCGGTGCTGGGCTATTTGCTGGCCGGTATTGCGATTGGTCCGTGGGGATTGGGTTTCATCAGCGACGTTGAGGAGATTCTGCACTTCTCCGAACTCGGCGTGGTGTTCCTGATGTTCATCATCGGGCTGGAACTGAACCCGTCGAAACTCTGGGCGCTGCGCCGCTCTATCTTTGGCGTGGGTGCCGCTCAGGTGCTGATCTCCGCCGCTATTCTCGGCGGATTGCTGTGGCTGACCGACTTTAGCTGGCAGGCGGCGGTGATTGGCGGCATTGGCCTGGCGATGTCATCGACGGCGATGGCGCTGCAGCTGATGCGCGATAAAGGCATGAACCGCAGTGAATCGGGGCAGCTCGGTTTCTCTGTGTTGCTGTTCCAGGATTTGGCGGTGATTCCCGCGTTGGCATTGGTGCCGCTGCTGGCGGGCGGCGATAGCGGTCACGTTGACTGGTTGAAAGTCGGGATGAAAGTGCTGGCGTTCGGCGGGATGCTGATTGGTGGCCGTTATCTGCTGCGCCCGATTCTGCGCTTTATTGCCGCATCCGGCGTACGCGAAGTGTTTACTGCCGCGTCGCTGCTGCTGGTGCTGGGTTCGGCGCTGTTTATGGACGCGCTCGGCCTGTCGATGGCGCTGGGTACTTTTATCGCCGGTATTCTGTTGGCGGAAAGTGAATACCGCCACGAGCTGGAAGTGGCCATCGAACCGTTCAAAGGCTTGCTGTTGGGCTTGTTCTTTATTTCGGTTGGCATGGCGCTGAATCTCGGCGTGCTTTATACCCACATCACTGAAATTTTGCTGGGCGTGCTGATTCTGGTGACGGTGAAAACGCTGGTGCTGTATGTGCTGGGGCGCATTTATGGCCTGCGCAGTTCAGAGCGCCAGCAGTTTGCCGGTGTGTTAAGCCAGGGTGGCGAATTTGCCTTTGTGCTGTTCTCGGCAGCGTCATCGGCCAAAATGTTCAGCGGCGACCAAATGCCGCTGCTGCTGGTAACGGTGACGCTGTCGATGATGACCACGCCGCTGCTGATGAACGGCATCGACCGTTTACTGGCGCATCGCTTTAATGAACCCGATGAAAATGCCGAGAAGCACTTCGTCGAAGACGATCAGCCGCAGGTCATTGTGGTGGGCTTTGGTCGTTTTGGTCAGGTGGTTGGCCGTTTGCTGATGGCGAACAACAAACGCATTACGGTGCTGGAGCGCGATATCTCGGCGGTGAGCCTGATGCGTAAATATGGCTATAAGGTTTATTATGGCGACGCCACCGAGCTGGAGCTGCTGCGTGCAGCGGGCGCGGAGAATGCGCAATCCATCGTCATTACCTGCAACGATCCGGAAGATTCGATGAGCATCGTGCAGCTGTGTCAGCAGCATTTCCCGCAGCTGGAAATCCTGGCGCGCGCGCGTGGCCGTGTTGAGGCGCATGAACTGTTGCAGGCTGGCGTCACGCTGTTCTCACGTGAGACGTTCTCCAGTGCGCTGGAGCTGGGCCGTAAAACGCTGATCTCACTGGGCATGCATCCGCATCAGGCGCAGCGCGCACAGCAACATTTCCGTCGTCTGGATATGCGCATGCTGCGTGAACTGGTGCCAAGCCATGATGACAGCGCGCAGGTTTCACGTGTGCGTGAGGCGCGGCGCGAGCTGGAGGATATCTTCCAACGCGAAATGCAGCACGAAAAACGCCAGTTCGACGGCTGGGATGACGAGTAGATCTATACTTACTTAATCCGTTCATTAACGACGGCAGGAAACAGTATGCGTAAACGCTTTATAGCCGGTGCGGTTTGTCCAAAGTGCCAGGCAAAAGATACCTTGGCGTTGTGGCGTGAAAACAACGTTGAAGTGGTGGAATGTGTTCAGTGCGGTCATCAGATGCGTGAGGCTGACAAGCAAGTGCGCGATCAGGTTCGCACTAACGAGCAAGTGATCGGCGTTTTTCATCCTGAGTAGCGCAATGGCGCAGCTTTTTTTAAGCTTGAACTTACAGCGGGATTGAATTCCGCTACAATCGGCGCCATTAACGCTGAGCAGTATGCCGCAACACTATTGGCATCCTCAGTCTTGAACCTTTCTGGTTGGTTTATTGCACGCAAAATTGACCAATGGGACGGGATCTTAGTTCTCAACGGTTAGGAGATATCATGAAAGTAGCAAAAGACCTGGTGGTGAGCCTGGCGTATCAGGTTCGTACCGAAGACGGTGTGTTGGTTGACGAGTCACCGGTGAGTGCACCGTTGGACTATCTGCACGGTCATGGTTCCCTGATTTCTGGTCTGGAAAAAGCGCTGGAAAATCATGATGTAGGCGATAAGTTTGACGTGCATATCCCGGCGAACGACGCTTACGGTCAATACGATGACAACCTCGTACAGCGCGTACCAAAAGACGTGTTTATGGGCGTTGATGAACTGCAGGTTGGCATGCGCTTCCTGGCAGAAACCGATCAAGGTCCAGTACCGGTTGAAATCACCGAAGTTGAAGATGAGCACGTGGTGGTTGATGGTAACCACATGCTGGCGGGTCAGAACCTGAACTTCAACGTGGAAGTTGTGGCGATTCGCGCAGCGACCGAAGAAGAACTGGCGCACGGTCACGTGCATGGCGCGGATGGTCATCATCACGATCATGACCACGACCATGGTCACGATCACGGCCAGGGCGGCTGTGGCACTGGCGGTTGCGGCTGCAGCCACTAATCAGTGTGATGCTGGCAAGGCCACCTTCGGGTGGCCTTTTCTTTTAGTAATGCGGCGGCGGCGTTTCTTCTGACTGTGATGCGATCATCGACGGCGCGCTATCTTTCACTTTATCGATTAACAGACGGACTTGCTCACGCAGTCTGATCATCTCCAGCTCATGCTGAACCACCGTTTGATTGAGCTGATCGATGGTGTATTCCTGAAAAGCCAGCTTGCTCTCCAGCGCATCAAGGCGTTGTTCCCATTCTGTTGGTTGCATGATCTTTCCTCATCTTGCGGTGCTGCGCGTTAATCTGTTTCGGGCGTGATTCTACGGCGTTTCGCTTCAGAATCACCTGATATTTTACCTTTCCGCGTCATGCTGCATTGAAACGGCGCATAACGCCTATATCTCTGATGAAACTTCCTGAAGCAAAAAAGGTCGGAGGTTAAACGGGTAATTACATTGTGGGAGTGTTCGCCGCTGCCACGTAAAGTTATAGTGTGGGCCTCAGTCCGCAATGTTTCCCGAGGTTAGAGGCTTCGGTTTTGGAGAAAGGATGAATTCACTGTTTAAAGTCACATTGTTAGCTACCACCATGGCCTTCGCGCTGAATGCACCGCTGGCAATGGCAGCAGAAACCGCCGCTGCTCCAGCAGACGCCGCTCAGGCCGCGCCGCAAGCACCGAAAAATGCTGCCTTCAAAAACGAAGATCAGCAATCAGCCTATGCACTTGGCGCGTCCCTTGGTCGCTACATGGACAACTCTCTGAAGGAACAAGAGAAGCTGGGCATCAAACTGGATAAAGATCAGTTGATCGCGGGTGTTCAGGACGCCTTTGGCGGCAAGAGCAAACTTTCTGATCAAGAGATTGAGCAAACCCTGCAGGCCTTTGAAGGCCGCGTGAAAGGTGCAGCTCAGGCGAAGATGGAAAAAGACGCGAAAGAGAACTCTGATAAGGGCTCTGCTTACGCTGACAAATTCGCTAAAGAAAAAGGCGTGAAGAAAACCGAATCTGGCCTGCTGTATCAGGTAGAGAAAGAAGGTACCGGTGATGTACCTAAAGACAGTGATACTGTGGTGGTGAACTACAAAGGTACGCTGATCGACGGTACTGAGTTCGATAACTCATATACTCGTGGCGAGCCGCTGTCGTTCCGTCTGGACGGTGTGATTCCGGGCTGGACCGAAGGTCTGAAGCACGTGAAGAAAGGCGGCAAGATCAAGCTGGTGATCCCACCGAACCTGGCTTACGGCAAAAATGGCGTTCCGGGTATTCCGGCTAACTCCACGCTGGTGTTCGATGTCGAACTGCTCGACATCAAGCCAGCGCCGAAAGCGGATGAAAAAGCGCAGGCTCCAGTCGCTGGCGATCAGAAAGCGCAGTAATCTGAACTTTCTGCACCACGCCGCCTACGGGCGGCGTTTTTATTTCGGAGATAGAGGTAAAGGTCTGGCTAAAGACCATGACATTTGCCAGACTAACGCCTGCTTAACTATCACCATATGAGTCTGCCCCAATGCTGTCGAGACAGGCTCCAGCCATTTAGGGTAATGTCTTCGATGTCTAATCCATTCAATCCCGGTGAACTGACTGACTTCGATTTACTGGAGCAACGTCCGTTCGAGCAAGCAGACTACGATATCCTCAAATCCTACGAAGCCGTTGTCGATGGCCTGGCGATGCTAATTGGCTCGCACTGCGAAATCGTGTTGCACTCGCTGGAAGATTTGAAGTGTTCTGCGGTGCGTATCGCCAACGGTGAACATACCGGGCGTAAAGTGGGTTCGCCGATTACCGATTTGGCCCTGCGTATGCTGCACGATATGCACGGCGCAGACAGCAATGTCTCCAGAGCCTACTTCACGCGCGCGAAAAGCGGCGTGCTGATGAAATCGGTCACTATCGCGATTCGTAATCGTCAGCAGCGCGTCATTGGCTTGCTGTGCATCAACATGAACCTCGACGTGCCGTTCTCACAAATTATGTCGACTTTTATGCCGCCGGAAATGCAGCAAGTGGATTCCAACGTCAATTTTGCCAGCTCGGTGGAAGACCTGGTGATGCAGACGCTGGAGTTCGCAATAGAAGAAGTGAGCGCTGACCGTAACGTTTCTAACAATGCTAAGAATCGGCAGATCGTGCTCAATATGTATGAGAAGGGCATTTTCGACATTAAAGACGCGATCAATCAGGTGGCCGACCGCCTCAATATCTCCAAGCACACGGTTTACCTCTATATTCGCCAGTTTAAAAACGGTGATTTCCAGGGGCAGGATCGCTAATGCGCTACACCTTGCTGGTCACCGGACCGGCATACGGCACGCAACACGCCAGCAGCGCGCTGCTGTTTGCGCGTGCGCTGATAAATGCCGGACATCAGCTGGAGAGCGTGTTCTTCTATCGTGAAGGCGTGCTGAACGCTAACCAACTGAGCGCGCCGGCCAGCGATGAAGTGGATATGGTGCGTGAATGGCAGCAACTGCGTGCTGAAAGTGGCGCCGCGTTGAATATATGTGTGGCGGCTGCATTACGGCGTGGCGTAACCGACGCGCAGGAAGCCGCACGCTTGCAACTGGCGGGCAGTAATTTGCAGCCAGGTTTTGAACTCAGCGGTTTGGGCGCACTGGCTGAAGCCGCGCTGAGCTGCGATCGTCTGGTGCAATTCTGATGAACCGTGTGGCGTTTCTGTTTACTCAGGCACCGCACGGAAGTAGTGCGGGCAGGGAAGGGCTGGATGCTGTGCTGGCGACGGGCGCATTAAGCGAAGATATCGGTCTGTTCTTTATCGGGGATGGCGTGCTGCAGCTCAATTGCGACCAGCAGCCTGAGCAGATTCTGGCGCGCAACTACATCGCGACCTTTGGCGTGCTGGCGCTCTACGATATCGACCAGTGTTTTGTCTGCGCCGATTCGCTGTTGGTGCGCGGACAAAATTTGACGGCTGAACGCGTGCTGGCTGCTGAGGTGCTGGATGCTGCATCGCTACGCGAAAAGCTGGCTACCTATCATCGTGTTATTCGATTCTGAGAACTGATCATGCTTTACACGTTGCTGCAATCTCCCTGGCAATGCGATCTCGATAGCCTGCTGCTTTTATTGCAGGAAGGCGACGATCTGCTTTTATTGCAGGATGGCGTAACTGCCGCATTGGCTGGCAGCCAGGTGTTAACCAGGCTCAGCGCATCGCCGGCTACGCTGTGGGTATTAGAAGAAGATGTGGCGGCGCGCGGCCTGATTGAGCAAATTTCGACCAAAGTAGCACGTTTAGACTATACTGGTTTCGTTGCGTTAACAGCGAAGCACCAACAACAAGTGGCCTGGTAAGAGCGAAAACCTGGTTATTTCTTGACACCCTTTTGACACAGCCCTAAAATTCTGCCTCCTCGTAGTAATACGAGGCGATTTATTACGTGTTTACGAAGCAAAAAGCTAAATCCCAGGAGCTATTTAATGGCAACAGTTAACCAGCTGGTTCGCAAACCACGCGTACGCAAAGTTGCAAAGAGCAACGTGCCTGCGCTGGAAGCCTGCCCGCAGAAACGTGGTGTATGTACTCGTGTGTACACCACTACCCCTAAAAAACCAAACTCAGCACTGCGTAAAGTTTGCCGTGTGCGTTTGACTAACGGTTTTGAAGTTACCTCCTACATCGGCGGTGAAGGTCATAACCTGCAGGAGCACTCCGTGATCCTGATCCGTGGCGGTCGTGTTAAAGACTTGCCAGGTGTGCGTTACCACACCGTTCGTGGCGCGCTGGACTGCTCAGGTGTTAAAGACCGTAAGCAGTCACGCTCCAAGTACGGCGTGAAGAAGCCAAAGGCTTAATGGTTCTCCGTTAAGTAAGGCCAAACGTTTTAACTTAAATGTCAAACTAAACTCGTAGAGTTTTGGACAATCCTGAATTAACAACGGAGTATTTCCATGCCACGTCGTCGCGTCATTGGTCAGCGTAAAATTCTGCCGGATCCTAAGTTCGGATCAGAGCTGCTGGCTAAATTTGTAAATATCCTGATGGTAGATGGTAAAAAATCTACTGCTGAATCTATCGTCTATACCGCGCTTGATACCCTGGCTCAACGCGCTGGTAAAGATGGCCTGGAAGCGTTCGAGGTTGCTCTCGAAAACGTACGTCCGACTGTCGAAGTTAAGTCACGTCGCGTTGGTGGTTCTACCTACCAGGTTCCAGTTGAAGTCCGTCCGGTTCGTCGTAATGCCCTGGCAATGCGTTGGATCGTAGAAGCTGCTCGTAAACGCGGTGATAAATCTATGGCTCTCCGCCTGGCGAACGAACTTTCTGATGCTGCAGAGAACAAAGGTACTGCAGTTAAGAAACGTGAAGACGTTCACCGCATGGCTGAAGCCAACAAGGCGTTCGCACACTACCGCTGGTAACAGCAACGTAGTTGTTATAAACCCAGCGGGCGTCCCAGTGACTCACCTGCTGGGCTTTTTTAACTTAGAACGTCTCAGAATCAGAGGAATCAAATGGCTCGTAAAACACCCATTGAGCGCTACCGTAACATTGGTATCAGTGCGCACATCGACGCCGGTAAGACTACAACTACCGAACGTGTTCTGTTCTACACCGGTGTAAACCACAAAATCGGTGAAGTTCATGACGGCGCAGCAACCATGGACTGGATGGAGCAGGAGCAGGAACGTGGTATTACCATCACGTCCGCTGCAACTACCTGTTTCTGGTCTGGTATGGCTAAGCAGTTTGAACCACACCACGTAAACATCATCGACACCCCTGGACACGTTGACTTCACCATCGAAGTTGAGCGTTCTATGCGTGTGCTTGATGGCGCAGTAATGGTTTACTGTGCAGTTGGTGGTGTTCAGCCACAGTCTGAAACCGTATGGCGCCAGGCTAACAAATATAAAGTTCCACGCATCGCGTTCGTTAACAAAATGGACCGCATGGGTGCTAACTTCCTGAAAGTTGTTGAGCAGATGCAAGTGCGCTTGGGTGCAAACCCAGTTCCACTTCAACTGGCTATCGGCGCAGAAGAAGGTTTCACCGGTGTTGTTGACCTGGTGAAAATGAAAGCGATCAACTGGAACGATGCCGATCAGGGCGTTACCTTCGTTTACGAAGATATCCCAGCTGATATGCAGGAACTGGCTGAAGAATGGCGTGCGAAGCTGGTTGAAGCCGCTGCTGAGGGTTCTGATGAGCTGATGGAGAAATTCTTCGGCGGTGAAGAACTGACAGAAGAAGAGATCAAAACTTCTCTGCGTAAGCGCGTACTGAAAAACGAAATCATCCTGGTTACCTGTGGTTCTGCATTTAAGAACAAAGGTGTTCAGGCGATGCTGGATGCGGTAGTTGAATACCTGCCAGCACCGACTGACGTTACCGCGATTAACGGTATGCTGGACGACGGTAAAGACACGCCGGCTGAGCGTCATTCCGATGACAAAGAGCCGTTTGCTGCGCTGGCGTTCAAAATCGCTACCGACCCGTTTGTTGGTAACCTGACCTTCTTCCGCGTTTACTCTGGTGTTGTTAACACCGGTGACACCGTGTACAACCCGGTTAAGTCAAACCGTGAGCGTCTGGGCCGTATCGTTCAGATGCATGCGAACAAACGTGAAGAGATCAAGGAAGTTCGTGCAGGCGATATCGCCGCTGCGATCGGTTTGAAAGACGTAACTACTGGTGACACCCTGTGTGACCCAGACAACGTCATCATTCTTGAGCGTATGGAATTCCCTGAGCCGGTAATCTCTATCGCCGTTGAGCCGAAAACC
>NZ_DALYOQ010000101.1:11251-12024 GCF_031974595.1 Pantoea sp. CTOTU46764
TGAAGCGATTCGCGCGAAAGTTACCGATATCGAAGGTAAACACGCCAAGCAGTCAGGTGGTCGTGGTCAGTACGGTCATGTTGTTATCGACATGTACCCACTGGAGCCAGGTGTGAACCCGAAAGGTTACGAATTTGTCAACGATATCAAAGGCGGTGTGATTCCAACTGAATACATCCCTGCGGTTGATAAAGGTCTCCAGGAGCAGCTTAAATCAGGTCCACTGGCTGGTTATCCGGTAGTTGATCTGGGTGTTCGTCTGCACTTCGGTTCATACCATGATGTCGACTCCTCTGAGCTGGCGTTTAAACTGGCTGCATCTTTGGCCTTTAAAGATGGCTTTAAGAAAGCACAACCAGTGCTGCTTGAGCCAATCATGAAGGTTGAAGTAGAGACTCCGGAAGAGAACACCGGTGACGTTATCGGTGACCTTAGCCGTCGTCGTGGTATGCTCAAAGGACAGGAATCTAACGCTACTGGCGTTCAGATCCATGCTGAAGTTCCGCTGTCTGAAATGTTCGGATATGCAACCCAGCTGCGTTCTCTGACCAAAGGCCGTGCTTCTTACTCCATGGAGTTCCTGAAGTACGATGATGCGCCGAACAACGTCGCTCAGGCCGTTATTGAAGCTCGTAGCAAATAAGCTACGGTTTAAAAATTGTGAACTGATGCCTTCATGACTCATGAAGGCACAACGTAAGGAATTATCGCCATGGCGAAAGAGCAATTTCAGCGTAACAAACTGCACGTAAACGTCGGCACCATCGGTCACG
>NZ_DALYOQ010000102.1:0-4624 GCF_031974595.1 Pantoea sp. CTOTU46764
GGTGATTGCCTATGCCGCCCTGCAGTTTGGTCAGGCGATTCTGGCGCTGTCGACGCTGAGCTTTCTCGGCTACGGCACGCCGCCGCCAACGCCCGAATGGGGATTATTGATCGCTGAAGGACGTAACTATCTGGCGACCGCGTGGTGGCTCACAACTTTCCCCGGCATTGTGGTGGTCGCCGTGGTGCTGGCCGCTAACCGCATTAGCCGTCAACTGGCCGGAGGTGACGCATGAGCGCGTTATTAGCCATTGAAAATTTAACCCTTAGCTATCGCCAGCGCGGCGAGTGGCGCGCGGTGGTTCACAACGTCAGCTTTGAGTTGCAGCCCGGTGAAATGGTGGCGCTGGTCGGGGAATCCGGCTCCGGCAAAACCACCACCGCGCAGGCGATTATTGGTTTGATGGCGGATAACGGTCGCCGTGACAGCGGCAGGATTGTGCTGAACGGCACCGATATCGCCGGCTGGTCATCCAAACGTCTTGATAGCCTGCGCGGCGTCAGCATCAGCTTAGTGCCGCAGGATCCGGGCAACTCGCTCAATCCGGTGAAAACCATTGGCGATCAGGTCGGTGAAATGCTGCAGCTGCACCTGAAAATCAGCAAACCCGAACGCCAGCAGCGCGTGCTGGAATTGCTGCAAAAAGTGGGGTTGAGCCATCCGGAACAGCGCCTGACGCAGTATCCGCATCAGCTCTCCGGCGGCATGAAACAGCGCGTGCTGATTGCCATCGCCCTCGCTCTGCGTCCGCAGATCATCATTGCCGATGAGCCCACCAGCGCGCTGGATGTCACTGTGCAAAAACGCATTCTCGATCTGCTGGATGTGCTGCGCCGCGAATCTGGCACCGCAGTGCTGTTTGTCACACACGATTTAGCGCTGGCGGCAGAACGCGCCGATCGCCTGCTGGTATTTCGTCATGGCGAAGTACAGGAACAAGGCCCGGCGGCGCAGGTGATCAACGCGCCTAAACATGCTTATACGCGGCAGCTATTAAAGGATGCCGATCCGGGTGACAGCGCGCTGTCGGTGCCGACTCAAGCCAACTTCTCGTCACCGGCGATTCAGCTCTCCGGCATTAATAAACAGTTTTCACTTGGTCGCCAGCAGCAGTTACAGGTGGCGAAAGAGGTGTGCGTCACGGTGGCGCGCGGTACCACGCACGCGCTAGTCGGCGAATCCGGCTCGGGGAAAACCACGCTGGCGCGCATTCTCTTAGGCTTTGAGCAGGCCGACAGCGGTCGCGTAGTAATTGATGGGATTGACGCCACCGCGCTGCGCGGTGAAGCGCAGCGCCAATTACGCCGCAAGATTCAGTTTGTGTATCAGAACCCATTTGCCTCGCTCGATCCGCGCCAGACGCTGTTCGCCATCATTGAAGAGCCGCTGCGTAACTTTGAGAAAATCAGCAGCGAGCAGCGCCGTGAACGCGTCGCCGCCGTGGCGCAGCGCGTAGCGTTACCGCTGGAATTACTGACGCGCAAACCGCGTGAGTTATCCGGCGGCCAGCGTCAGCGTGTAGCCATCGCCCGCGCCCTGATTCTGCAACCGGCGATTCTGGTGCTGGATGAAGCGACTTCGGCGCTGGATGTCACGGTGCAGGCACAGATTCAGCAACTGCTGCAACAGCTGCAACGCGAGCTCGGCCTCACTTATCTGTTTATCACCCACGACCTCGCCACCGTGCGCCGCATTGCACACAGCGTCACCGTGCTGCGCGCCGGTGAAGTGGTGGAGCAAGGTGACACCGTCACGCTATTTAACGCGCCTCAGCATTCGTATACCCGATCGCTGATTGACGCGATTCCCGCTTTCCGTCCGCTGATTAAGGAGTCTGCATGACGCGTAAACGCATTGGATTTTTCACCCGTCTGCTGGATGACACCAGCGCACAACAGCGCTATCGCCTGGCAACCGAACAGATTCAGCACGCCGAGCGCAACGGTTTTGACAGTGTATGGATTGCGCAGCACCACTTTCACGAGAAAGAAGGCGGCTTGCCGTCTCCGCTGCTGTTTCTGGCCCACGTTGCCGCGCACACCCGTACCATTCGCCTTGGCACCGGCATCATCACGCTGGCGATGGAGAACGCGCTGCGCGTCGCCGAAGACGCGGCGGTGCTGGATCTGCTAAGCAACGGTCGCCTTGAAGTCGGGTTAGGATCGGGCGGCACCGCGACCTCGTTTCTGCCGTTCGGCATCACTATCGACCAGCGCGCCAGCGTGTTTGCCGATCATCTGCATCAGCTGCTGAGTGCATGGCGCGGCGATACGCTGGGCCATCCGGATAATCACCTCTATCCCGCAGCGCCGACGCTGGCGCAGCGCGTGTGGATCGCCACATTTTCGGTGGAAGGCGCCGCGCGCGCGGGACAAGCCGGGCACGGTTTGATGCTGTCGCGCACCCAACCGCGTCCGGCGGGCCAGCCGGATTTGCCGCTGGATCAGATGCAGAACCCGATGATCGATGCCTATCTGGCGGCATTACCGGCGGGCATTGCGCCCCGCATTCTGGCATCGCGCACCGCCTTTGTCGCCGATTCCCGTGACTACGCGCGTCGCCTTGCCGAACCGGGCTTGCAGCGCCAGGCGCAGCATTTCCGCGAATCAGGACATGTGATTGGCCACACGCTGGACGAACAGGCGCGTCAGCTGGATGCACATTTCGGCGATGCCGACCAGGTGCGGCAATCGCTGCTGGCCGATACATCGCTGCAGCGCGTCACCGATATCAGCTTCCAGGTGCACTCGATCGATCCGCCACACGCCGACATTCTGCGTTCCATCGAATTGATTGCGGAACATATTGCGCCCGCGCTGCGTGGCTAGGTGATTAGCGGTCGCCATGAATGGCGACCCTACGCAGGTTTTGTAGGGTCGCCATTCATGGTGACCTTCTAACGCTTAACTGGAGAATTTCATGTCTCAACCGACAGATTTACTGGCCGCGCTGGCGGATATCGATCCCGCGTCTGAACTGGCCCAGGCCCGCGCCGAGCGTCATGCCGCCACCCAGCATACCCAAGGCAGCTACGACGTGCTGTTTTCGCAAGATGATGAAGATTTGCCGTTAGCAGAGCGCTTCGCCCTCGCCGCGCAGGTCGCGGCCTGGCATGGTGCGTCAAGTCTTGAAGCGCATTACCGCCAGCACGATCAGCCGCAAAACGCGCGCTTCGCTGCGGGTCTGGCGTTTGCGGAACTGCTGAGCCTGCATCCGGTGGATGCCGCGCCGCAGCACATCGAGAAACTGCAAACTGCCGGCTGGTCGCCGCGCGGCATCGTCACGCTGGCGCAACTGATTGCCTTTGTCAGCTTCCAGAGCCGCTTACTCGCGGGTTTGCGTTTGCTCAACGGCGAAGAGACGGCGTCGCAGCCACATGCGGTTGCCGGTAAATGGCACGATGCGCCGCTCACCGTCAGCGGGAAAACCGCCCTCACCGCCTTCACCCAACAGGAACTAGGCTGGGAACCGTGGCTGGCGGCGAAACCGCTGCATGAATTTAGCGCTGATGAGCAGGCAACGCTGGCGAAATTCGGCCACAGCGACTCTGATTACTTCCGCCTGCTGGGCCGCAATCAGCCGCTGCTCGAGCAGCGCACGCTAACCGATAAAGGCATCTTCTACACCGCAGGCGGACTTTCACGCGCCGAGCGAGAACTCGCCGCCACGGTGGTGAGCAAGGTCAACGGCTGCATCTACTGCGCCTCGGTGCATGCGCGCAAAGCCAGCCAGCTGTCGAAAGATGAACCGGCGGTGCAGAAGCTGCTGAATGTCGCGCCGGGCGCTGAGTTGTCGCACGGACAATCGGCGCGCTGGGCGGCGCAGATCGATCTGGTCGCCACCTTATCCATTACGCCTGCCGCCACCAGCCTGCAACAGCTGCAGGCGCTGCGCGATCAAGGATTCAGCACGCTGGCGCTGCTGGACCTGATTCAATCCGCCGCCTTCTTCGCCTGGGCGAACCGCCTGATGCTGACGCTCGGCGAACCTTTCTTACCTGAACACACACAAGGATGACCATGACGGATCTTTCCCATCAACAGCTGGTGCGCTGGCGACGCGAGCTGCATCAGCATCCCGAACTGTCGGATCAGGAATTTGCCACCACCGAGCGCCTTACCCGCTGGTTGCAGGAACTCAACGTCAAGCTGCTGCCGCTGGATTTGAAAACCGGTGTCGTGGCAGAAATCGGTCACGGTGAACCGCTGATTGCGCTGCGTGCCGACATCGACGCCCTGCCCATCGACGAGCAAAGCGATCACGCGTGGCGATCGCAGCAGCCGGGTGTGATGCACGCCTGCGGCCACGATCTGCACAGCAGCGTGATGCTGGGTGTCGCGCAGCAGCTGAAACGCATCGAATCCCAACTGCCCGGCCGCGTGCGCATTCTGTTTCAGCCTGCCGAGGAGATTTTCACCGGCGCGAAGCAGCTGATCGCAGCGGGCACGCTAAAAGAGGTGCAGGCGATTTTCGGGCTGCATAACGCGCCGGATCTGCCGACCGGCACGCTGCGGACGCGCGGCGGCGCTTATTATGCCAACGTCGATCGCTTCCAAATCACTATCTCCGGCAAAGGCGCGCACGCCGCGCGTCCGCATGAAGGCATTGGTAGCATCGTGATTGG
>NZ_DALYOQ010000102.1:4634-11546 GCF_031974595.1 Pantoea sp. CTOTU46764
CGCTGCCGAGCCGCGTGTTCAGTTCGCTGGAGTCGCTGGTGGTCAGCGTGACGCGCTTTACCGCAGGCAACAGCTGGAACGTGCTGCCACAAACGGTGGAACTGGAAGGCACGGTGCGCACTCACAACGCGGCGATTCGCGCGCAGATCCCACAGAAAATCACAGCGCTGATCAATGGCATCGCCACCGGGTTTGGCGCGCAGGCGGATCTGGTATGGCAGGAAGGCCCGCCTTCGTTGGTCAACACGCCTCAATGGGCCGATTTCGCGCTGGATCTGGCAGCTGAGCAAGGCTATCAAACCCAAGTTGGCACGCCACAAATGGGCGGCGAAGACTTCGCCTTCTACCTGCAGCAGCTGCCAGGCGCGTTCGTCAGCATCGGCAGCGCCAGTGAATTTGGCCTGCATCACGCCGGATTCGATCCTGATGAAGCGATGCTGGAGCCGGCGGTGCATTACTTCACAGAACTGGCCCAGCGCGCATTGCTGACGCTGCGCCAGCAACAGGCGCTGGCATCGTGACCCTAAGAGCAAGGAGAAAAGCGATGACGATTTCTGTACCTGTTCCACGTCTCGACCACGTGGTGATCAACGTTGCCAGCCAGCTGGATGACGCCAGCGCGCTATTTTGTCGCCTGGGATTTCAGCTGACCGAGCGCGGCCATCACTCGCTCGGCTCCAGTAATCATCTGGCAATTTTTGGTGATAACTATCTGGAACTGTTGGGGTTTGAAGCTGGGCGCGACAATCTGCGCCAGGATCTGTGGCAGTCGCCGATTGGCCTCAGCGGTTTAGTGTGGAAAACCGAGGATGCCGACGCGGTGTGGCGCTATCTGGAGAGCCAGGACATTGACGGCGATCTGCCCGCGAGCTTTTTCCGCCCCGTGACATTACCGGACGGCACCGAGCAGGACGCGCGTTTCCGCACCGTGCGGCTGCGCCCGTCACTGGTGCAGAACGGTCGCAGCTTCTTTTGCCAGCATGACACGCCGGATTCGGTATGGCAGGACGCGTGGCGCGTCCATCCCAATGGCGTGAGCGATATCGTCGAGTTCGTGGTGGTGGCGCAGGATCCCGCCGCCGCCGCCCAGCCTTACAGCCGCTTGTTTGGTGCCGATAAACTCACCGCCTGTCAGGAAGGCGCGTTTGTGCTCAAAGCGGGCGTGGCGACGGTGCGCTTTGCCTCTGCGGAATATGTGACACAGCGCTTCGCCGGATTGCCGATTGATTACGACGGCAGCGCGCGCATGGCAGGATTGAGCTTACGCACCACGGATCTGCGCAAAGTGAAAGCCAGCCTGCTGCTCGGCGACGTGCCGTTCCGCGAGGAAGCTTCGGCGATTATTGTCGGTGCCGAGCAAGCGTTTGGCGTGGCGTTACGGTTCCAGTTGTGATTTGTAGGGTCGCCATTTATGGCGACCTGGTTTACCTTAATTCACTTTCGTATCCGACAAACGAAGGCGAAATGTGACCCCTAAACTGCGTCTCGAAACCCTCAGACTCACCTGCTCGCAAATCACCGAAGACGACTGGGCTTTCTTCCGTCAGCTCCAGCTCTCGCCACAGGTCATGCATTACATTGCCGATGCAAAATCTGAAGAAAAAATTCACGCCGACTTCACAGCAAGATTGCCGCTCTGGTCGCCACGCAGCGCGCATTGGTTGTGTCTGGTGGTGCGGGAGAAACAATCGGGCAATTGCATCGGTGTTAACGGCTATATTCATCGCGATAGCGACTGTGCCGAAGTTGGCTTTCTGTTCGCACCGGAAGCGCAAGGCAAAGGCTATGCACACGAATCGCTTCGCGCCATTTGTGACTATGCGTTCGGCGAAGGCGGCATTCGACGTTTGAGTGCCACTGTCACCGCAGGCAATACGCCCTCTCGTCGACTGCTGGAAAAAGTTGGTTTTGTATTAGAAGGTGAGCTGCGGGAAAGTTACTGGCTGAAAAATGCGTGGCATAACGATTGGCTGTTTGGGCTGCTGCGTGGGGAATATGGGTTGTAATGGAGGTGTTATCCACTTTGCGGTAATCGGATTTGGTTAGCGACTAAGCTATAGGCTAACGGGAAGAGCCACAGAAGAAGCATGCCTGAGGCTGATTCTCGCGGAGTCGTAGGCAAAAGATAAAATAATGCGGGGCCCAGACTAGGGCCCCAACGTAAATGAGATTTATTACACCTGGAATGCTTCAACCATGCCACGTAAAGCATGCGCCTGGGCAGAAAGCTCTTGTGACGCAGAGGAGGATTCTTCAACCAATGCAGCATTGTTCTGTGTTACGCCGTCCATTTGACTAACGGCAATGCTGACCTGCGAAATCCCCTGCATTTGTTCGGAAGAAGCCAGAGATATCTCGTCCATCGCATCCGCGAGCTCACCTACCATGCTGACGATTTTCATGATGCTCTGGCCGGTTCCTGTCGCCACATTCACCCCACTTTCCACCTGCCCTACGGCCTGCTCAATAAGGTGTTTTATATCCCGCGCAGCAGTCGCACTTCGTTGTGCTAGCGTTCTGACTTCACCGGCAACAACGGCAAATCCCCTTCCTTCCTCACCGGCGCGAGCAGCTTCAACGGCGGCATTGAGTGCAAGAATATTGGTCTGGAAGGCAATGCTTTCAATGACTGAAGTAATATCCCTCACTTTTGTCGCGCTTAGAGAAATCTCGTTCATCGTATCCGACATTTTCTGCACATCTGCCTCGCCTGCTCGCGCCAGATCTGCTGTCCCACGTGCAACTTGTGCCGTCTGTTGCGCACCTGCAGTGTTACTTTTCACCGTTGCCGTAAGTTGCTCCATACTTGCGGCCGTTTCCTGAAGCGCAGCGGCCTGCTGTTCAGTACGTGATGAAAGTTCTGTGTTGCCTTTCGATATCTCATCTGCGGCTAAAGCAACAGATCCAGCCGAGTCTTTAATTTGTGATACCAGCCCACGTAGACTCTCCTGCATACGATCTAACGATGCCAGTAGGCTGTGCTTATCGTTACGGCGCAAGGTTATTGAGGTTGTCAGATTCCCCGCGGCGATGGCTGCCGCAAGTTCTTGTGCCTGGGCGGGCTCGCCGCCTAGCTGACGCATCAGTACGCGTACGATGAAATAACCGGTCACCCCAGAAATAATCACCGAGAGTGCCGCCATTATTAATAAAATAAACGCTGTGCGTGTCGTGGATGCACTATTCTCAGCCATTGTCTCCTTGCTGAGTGTCATTTCGATATTCGTCAGCGCATCCAGCGCTCCCATTAATGCCTGCTGCGCCGGTCGCGCAGTTTTCAAGAGGTAAACCGTTGCTTCCTGCTGACGGTTATCGAGTCCCATCTTCCCTGCGATCATTAAGGTCTCCATCGCGGCGCTCTCTGAGGAAACGACCTTATCAAGAGCCTCCTTCCCTTGAGATGAAACATTGATCGTCATGCTTTCCACCAGCTCACGACGCTTATCAATATAATTTTTCTGCTGCGAGATTAATCTTTGCCATTCAGGCTGCATTTCTACGGGATCGCTCAGTAACGCCAGGTTGCGAACGGCAATAGCCATATCTCGAGCAATTCCCCGCATATCCTGAACCAGCGTAAAGCGCTTCATCTTGTTATTAACCGTATCTTCCATCCCATCCCGCGCCTGCCATAATGCGTTCAGAGCAATCCCCGTGCACAATACGAAAAGAATAATGAGCAGACTGAAACCCGCAGCCAGGCGTGTAGATATTTTCATTTATAATTCTCTAAAAGTTCAGGATGATTTGCAGAAGAACAGAAATTATAGACAGTGAAATTAACCCTGCCTGCGCGGCAAATTAATAAGGGCTTCACTCAAGTTTATCACGCCCGGAAATTATAAGAATCACTTTAGTTACCACGAATAACTTAAGTTAAATTAAGCCTTTTCAAAGCATTAATTTAAATTAAATTCACCCATCACTAAATTTAAATTAATATTTTTTGGGGGTAAATATTTTCTCTTTTTTTAGTTACATTATTTTAGAAACGAAGAACGTCTTAAAAACAGGTGTAAAATAAGAACAATTTCCCTTAAATTGCGCTCTTATTCTTTCTCTGATTGGCTTCAAAAGGGCATCACTGCTACCTGTAATGCCAGTAGAAGTCAAAATCATACTGGAAGTCGGGCCTTTTATGCCCAAACGGTGTCAACGATGTTCGCCATGGCCTCTTCTGGCAAATTTCTTACAACGGCGGCGTATCAGGTTGGAAAAATTGATATGACCCATCACGTCGTGCTTTAGCCTGATACATCGCTTTATCGGCATTGTCGAATAACGTTTTGGCCGTTTTCGTCCCGAAACGCGCAAGGCTGATACCAATCGATGCTCCGATCTTTACTTCCACGCCACTAATAGAAAAAGGAGCTTTCAGGCCGTCTATGAGGCGCAGTGCAATACCGGCTGCAGCATCATGACTACTGCACTTTGCTGCCACGACAAACTCGTCTCCTCCCTGGCGTGCTAACGAGTCGCCTTGGCGCATGCAACTTTGTAGCCGTTCGCTTACCTGCTGCAGCAACATATCACCCATTGCGTGCCCCATCGAATCGTTAACGGCTTTGAATCCATTTAGATCGATAAACAGTACAGTCGTATACGAAGGATCTTCTACGTGCGTCAGCATGGATTGCACTTTGTCGTTGATCCAGGCTCGGTTTGGCAGTCCGGTTAACGTGTCGCGGGTAGCGAGCCGCTCAAGCATCATCATCTTTTCTTTATCTCGGGTGATATCGCGCGAAACCAGCACTGCCCCGATATTTTTACCTGTAGAGGGATCGCTAACGCCGCAGGCCTTAGTACCAAGTGTAATGTAGTGGCCGTTACGATGCCGCTTGCGCACCTCAACGACGTCTGGTAACTCAGCACCGTTGAAGATATTTGCCAGAACGACCTCAGCAGGTGTTCTATCTTCAGGATGCAGGAAGTCCACCACCAGTTGGCCAACTATTTCATCGGATGACCAGCCTATCATTTCGCTATAAGAAGGAGAGATCGAAACGTACCGGCCTTCCGCATCGCAGTGGGCGATCAGATCAGTACTGTTTTCTATTAACAGACGATATTCTGTCGCCGTACGCAGCGCGTCCTGAAGTGCTTTGCGCTGTCCGGTAACATCTAAAACGAAGCCACTAAACTGTGCATGAGAATCATTTGATTGGCATGCCGGCAGACCTGAAACAATCACATGGCGCAACTTTCCATCCAGACATTTGATCGGCACTTCTATATTAAAAGGCGTCCTAAACTCTAATGCTGCTGTCAACTGCAATGCGATTTTTGCATCTTCCTCTACCAGCGCGAGGCTAAGCCACTCACAAAGCGTTATGCCTTTAAGTAATGGCATCAGACCTTCAGGGCTTTCCTGGCTGGCAATGCAAATGCCCTGTGCATCCGTGGACCAAACGGCAGAAAATGTAGGTTTGAACGCGATATGCATGCTGGTGATTCCGTTGTTTGCTGATGATGCTGAACACATTTATTTCTGCTTCTAAACCCATTAGGTGCTAAAAAATGCCTGATAATGAGAACGTCAGGCTTTCTATCGCGGCACCGCTGGAGCCTGTTATGCGGCATCTTCGGGCCACAAGAGCTGATCCGGACTTATCGGCTGATTAGCTCAGGATCTTTAATAACGCCTCTCGCTGTTCGCTGACGCATAGCGCCCGGCGGATAGCCATTGATGCGCTTGAACGCTCTGCTAAACGCTGCCTGCGAGGCATAGCCAAGACGTAGAGCAACGGTGTCAATTGAGATCTTATCGTGAGTAATCCAGTGACCCGCGATGCGCATCCGCACTTCTCTTGCATAGCGCTGGGGAGGTATGCCGATGATTGATTTGAAGCGTTCAGCAAAAACAGAACGCGACACATGCGACTGGGCAGCAAGCTCGGCAACAGACCACTCCCGGCTTGTATCACGATGAATGGCCAGAATGGCGCGGGCAAGTCGTGGATCACGTAACGCAGCGATCAGGCCTGCGGCGTTCTCGCTACCGTTTTCGATCCATCCACGCACAATCATGGCCGCCGCCACTTCTGCGAGGCGTGCCAGAATGCCCGCAAAGCCCGCGCGTCCGGAACAGATTTCCGATTTCATCGCGCCCAGAACGGGAACCAGCCCCGGATAAATTTGTTCGTTTGCCTCAACCACGATGGCTTGCGGCATCAGTTTACCCAGGCCCTGCATTCCACCAAGATCGAACTCCATACAGCCATAAAACAGAACCGTGCTGGGTGTCGGATGCGAACTCGGGCAGGTGTTAATTCCGCTGACGGCCTCGCCTAATGGCGCAGAGCCGAACGTGTCGATATGTTGAAATGAACAGCTGGCATCCGATAAAAGCTGATGCTCCTCACCCTGCGGCATGAACACCATGCTGCCGGCGTGCAGTTCGTGCAACGTACCCTCACTTGTGCGAAGCAGCGCAGTACCCACGGCGATGTAATGAAAATAGGCGTGTCCCGGCCTGTTGCTAAAACCGACGCCAAACTCAGAACCCGTCTGCAAGCGACGATACTGCACGCCACGCAGGCGCATTTCCAGCAGCAATTCACTGATGAGCTCGGATGACAGGGCAAAATATTTATTCACATGCATATTCGGAGTTTCGGGTAAAAAATCAGGGTGAGGCATCATAGATCGTCCAGTTGCTCGACTCTAGACTTGGAGCTGTGATTTTTTACTCCAGAAAGAGTGTGTTATGAGAAATGAAGCAACTGAAGCTGTATCCGCAAGTTTAACCTGTTCTGAACCCAAAGAATCCGCATGGATGGCCGTGATTTCACTGACTATGGGCGTATTTGGCTTACTGACAGCAGAATATCTTCCTGCCAGCCTGCTGACACCCATGGCCGCCGATCTCGGTGTGACGGAAGCGCTCGCTGGTCAGGCTGTGACCGTCACGGC
>NZ_DALYOQ010000103.1:0-11303 GCF_031974595.1 Pantoea sp. CTOTU46764
ACTTCAATCGCCGCTGCATTTTCGTCGTTGCCGAGCAGAAGATTACCAGCACGCAGCGCCAGCGGATCCATCGCGCCGCTCACCGACACCCCCATGTGGCGATAATTGAAGCGACCTAAATCCTGCACCGTGTTCAGCGCACCGCTCTGTTCGATCTCAATCACAGCTCTATCCTCTGCGGCAGAAAACGGATGCGATCGCCCGGTGCCATCAGCGCGGGCGATGCGGCCAGCGGGTCAAACACCGCCAGCTCGGCAAAACCAATCGCGTTCCAGCCGTTCGGGCCGGTCAGCGCTGAGACGCCCGCCTGCGCGCCGCCGATGGTGACGGTGCCTTTCAGCATGCTGAGCGACGGCACTTTCTTGCGCGGCGTTGCGAGTAGCGGATCCAACCCATGCAGATAACCGAAGCCCGGCGCGCTGCCCAGCGCAAATACGGTGTATTCACTTTGATGATGCAGGCGCACCACGTCGCGCGGGCTTAAGCCGGTATGGCGACAGACCGCCTCGAGATCGGTGGCGTGTTCACCGCCGTAATGCACCGGGATTTCAATCAGTTTGCCCTGCGGACTGATCGCCTGCGCCTGATCCCAGGCAGCGTGCAGCTGCATGCGCACGGCGTTTTCATCGGCTGGGATATGGCGGAACAGCACCAGCAGATTGGTGACGCCGGGGATCAGCGCTTCAATGGCTTCGTCGGCATGCAGCAGGCGCGCCAGCGACCAGATGCGGCGCTGCGCCGGGAGATCGAAACCGCCCGGCGCTTCCACCAGCCACGCGCGTGCGCCGATGGTGGAGAGCTTAATATCAGAGGAGCAAGCCAGCGCGGGGGCGCTGGCGGGCGGGAGTGCAGAGTGCGACTTCACGGGCATGGTTATTCCAGCGGTTCAAATTTCAGACTGGAGAGCGGCTGTACGCGCTCTTCGCGCACCATTTTGTATTCGGTGTTGGGCCCAATCCATGTATCCCAGATTTTGTCGATGGTGCCGTCATCGTCCATCGCCTTCAGGCTGCTGTTGACGCTGGCCAGCAGTGCCGGTTCATCACGCTTCATGCCAACACCAATCGGCTCCAGCGCCATCGGCTCTTTGATCATCGCCAGATTGATGCCGTCTTTTTTCGCCTGCGAAATGGTTTTGATGCCGGTCATGGTGTTGGTGACGAAGCCGACCGATTTGTTCTGCTCCAGCGCAAGGAATGCGGAGGCTGAATCCTGGAAGGTCACCGCTTTGCCGCCTTTAACGTGGATCGACTGTTCAGAGGTGGTGCCTTTGGTAGCGCTGATGCGTTTGCCCTGGAAATAGCTCAGCGGCTTATCGGCCAATGGTGCTTTCACCAGCAGCATCTCTTTGGCGACGTAATAGGGATCGCTGAACTGAATCTGGTTGCCGCGAGTTTTGGTATAGGCAAGGTTAGCGATCAGCACGTCGGCGCGGCCGGTGGCAATCACCGCAATACGCGCTTCCACCGAGGTGGGCACCAGTGTCAGTTTGACGTTCATCTGCTTCGCCAGCGCGTTGCACAGATCGATATCCATGCCCGCCAGCTGACGCGTTTTCGGATCCGGAGAAGAGAAGGGCGGCACGTCCGAATAGACCGCACACTTCAGCTCGCCGCTGGATTTGATGTTCGCCATCATGTCTGCATGAGCAGCCGAAATAGCCAGCAGCGGCAGCAGTGCCAGCCCGATGGTGGTACGTCTTTTCATGGTCATGTGAACTTCCTCAATGATGAATACCACGGCGTCACCGGGACGGAGCGCCTGATTTCTCGCTTTTCTGGACTATATCGGCTTTATTTTCAGACGAAAAAGAGGGAAACCCTGTCGTGCAATAGCAAAAAAATATGGCTAAGCGGCGCATAAGTTCTTTCTATTCGGGCAGAGCAAAAAAGTGTTATCCAGCGCACACTTTTCTCGCCAGGCTGGTCGCATATCCTCTCGGCAGTCCCGCCGATTGCATGTGGTAGAGAGAAGTGAAAAAGCATGAATGCCCGATTAGGCGTGTTATTGAAGATAGTGGCCGCGCTGTGCGCCACCTTGATGCTGGCGTGTGTGAAGGGATTGAACGGCGCCATTCCCACTGGCGAAGTGATATTTTTCCGCAGTTTTATCGCGCTGTTTCCGCTGCTGATTTGGCTGAAAATGCAGGGCAACGTGCTGGAAAATCTCAAGACGCGTAACCTGTTTGGTCACTTCATTCGTGGCTTCTCCGGTACCGGCGGCATGTATTTTAACTATCTGGCGCTGGTGTATATCTCACTCGCTGATGCGACGGCGTTAAGCTATGCCGCGCCGCTGTTTACCGTGATTCTGGCGGCAATGCTGTTGAAAGAGCGGGTGCGGGTTTCGCGCTGGATCGCGGTGGTGGTGGGATTATCCGGCATTCTAATCATGCTCTCTTCCAGCCTGAGCGCCAGCGGCGCGCTGTTTTCTCAGGGTGCCAGCAACGCGACGGCGAGCCTTGGCGTGGCATTTGCGCTGATTGCGGCGCTGTGTTCCGCGACCTCTAACGTACAAATTCGCTTCCTCAACGGCATCGAAAAGCCGGGCGCGATTGTGTTCTATTTCTCTGTAATGACGACCCTTATTGGCCTGGCGACGGCGCTGTTTGGCTGGAGCAAACCGAGCGCAATTCAGCTGTTGTTGCTGGTGGGCTGCGGCCTGTTTGGCGGTCTGGCACAGATTCTGGTGACGCTTAGCCTGCGTTACGCCGATGCCTCGCTACTGGCACCGTTCGATTACACCACGCTGGTGTGGTCGATGCTGATTGGCTATCTGTTCCTGAATAGCCTGCCGGGCAGCACTACCTTGCTGGGCGCATCAATTGTGGCGCTGGCTGGGATATTTGCGGTGTGGCGTGAAAATCGCCAGCGCAAGCTGGCGATGGTGAGTAGCACGCCGTAGGGTTGCCATTAATGGCGACCTGGTGCGCATAAATACGCACCCTACGACGGCAAAAGATTAGCGGAATACATCATCAATGATTTCAACCTGCTTGGTGCGCAGCGTCTCATCCAGCCAGCCACGTTCCAGCGCGCCGGTTTTCGCCAGTTCGAAGTTGTGTTCATCAACAATGAGATAAGCCTGCGCCGCTTCGAGAATGCGCGCGGCATCCTGGCGAGGAATCACAATCACGCCATCCGCATCGCCCAGCACGATATCACCCGGCGAAACGTGAATTTTGCCGCAGGCAATCGGCACGTTGATCTCGCCGGGACCGTCTTTGAACGGGCCACCCGGCGTGTGACCGGCGGCGTAGATTGGGAAGTCCATGCGTGACAGCCCTTCGATGTCGCGGACCGGTCCGTCCAGCACAATGCCTTCCATACCACGCTGTCTGGCATAGGTCGCCATCACTTCACCCATCAGCGACTGGCTGCGATCGCCTTCGTTCGACAGAATAATCACATCGTTTCGACCTGCCATATCCAGCGCTTTATGCAGCATCAGGTTGTCACCGGAACGCGCTTTAACCGTCACCGCCAGGCCACACATGATCGGTTGGCGCGGCGCGGTTTTCAGGCTGATCTCCGCCGACAAGGCGGGCAAGCGGCTCATGCAATCCGCTACCACTGCGGCCGGTAATCGGCGAAAGGCTTCCAGCAGCGGTTCGGCATCGGCGGGACGGCGTAAATAGATTCGGTTTCCTGCGCTCATGGTTATTTTCCTGTAGGGAGTGATTTAATTAATCGAATCGTGTTTATGAATAAATAATTAAATATGAAAGTAAGTGATTTTATTTTTCGTTTTGAACAGTCATTACTTCAATGATTAGGGCGTTAGGCTAACAAGCTGAATCAGCAGGTGATTACTGGGATGAGATTAAGCTTACGCGATTGTGCAGGTGTTACGTATGGGATGTTACGGCTAACCGAGACAGGATCACGAATTAATATTTAGAATAGATTTAACTCACTGATAATTAATTTTATTGGATTTTATTATGGGGGAATAGATTAAAAGTATTAGCTAGGGATAAATAAATTGGTATCGATCAATGCTGAATAATCAACGTGTAGGGAAGGAAAGGAGGCAGTGGTTGAGATTAGCAAACGCAGAAAAGCAAAAACCCAGCCATAAGCTGGGTTTTCAGAATGTTGGTGCCCGGACGCGGAATCGAACCACGGACACGGGGATTTTCAATCCCCTGCTCTACCGACTGAGCTATCCGGGCAACGGGGCGCATTAAACCCTAATGGCTTATCGTCGTCAACGGCTTTCGTCAAAAAAGCGCTGCAATCGTGATTGATTGCTTGCTTTTCAGACAAGATGGATAAAAAGGCTACGCCAGCGCACCATTTTTGCGGCACAGCGCGATGCCGAGTACATCTTCCGCCAGGCGGCGCGCCGTCGCCACATCCTGTACGTTACGTTTCACCAGCAGTTTGCTCAGGCAACCTTCCAGAATCAGCTCCATCTGATCGGCCACCATGGTGGGATTATCCAGCGCTAAATCGACCAGAATTTCATGGGTGAATTGCCAGGAACTGCGCTTTTGCTGTTCTGCTAACTGATGCACCGGCTGATCGGGTTGCGGATAGAAACTGCAGGCGGCGATAAACAGGCAGCCGGGAAAGCGGCCTTTGCTGACGTGCTCACTTAGCACTTCGTAACGGGCCAACAGCTTTTGTTCGGCGCTGAGATGTTCATTGAGCTGCACCTGACGACGCCAGCTATCAATCTGCTGGCCGTGATAGCGCAGTGCGTCGTACAGCAAGGCATCACGATCGGGCCAGAAACGCGTCAGCTGTTCGGCTTCAAGACCGGTTTCGCCAGCCAGTTGGCTCAGGGAAGTGGTGGCGGCCAGACCGCTCTGTTCGAGCACATTCAACGCATGCTCGAGTATTTGTTCACGTTGCAAGTGACTCTCCTCTGGAATGCGGGCCCGCTCGCGGACGCGCGGGCAGTGTTCTGCTGACAGTGTCGTTTAACGTGACACATTCTGCAAATGCGCACGGAAATCGGCGGCGTTGAGGAAGCCGGTGACGCGCGAATCAGGGATCTCTTTGCCATGCGCATCGAAGAACAGAATGGTCGGCAAACCTAAAACCTGCAGATGCTGTAACAGCGCGTTGTCCTGCGCGTTATTGGCGGTGACATTGGCTTGCAGCAATTGCACCTGACTTAATGCGTTACGCACACCTTCATCGCTGAAGGTGTATTTCTCGAACTCTTTGCAGGCCACACACCAGTCGGCGTAGAGATCGATCATGGTGATACGGCCTTGCGCCTGCTGCAGCGCGCTGTCGAGCTGCTCGCTGCTGGTGATGGTTTGGAACGGCAGATGCGCCACGGCTTGCGCGCTGTTGCTGCTGCCAAACGCCCAATCCTGTAACGGGCGAGCACTCACTATCGCGGCGGCGAGCATGATGATTTGCAGCACACGCCATTTACCGCTGGCGCGCAGGCTAAGGCTGAATGCCCAGGCAAAAAACGCCACGCCGAGCAGGCTCCACAAACGGATGCCCCACAGATCGCCAATCACGCGTTCCAGCAGGAACACCGGCAGCGCCAGAATCACAAAGCCAAAACCCTCTTTGACGGTTTGCATCCATGGCCCGCTTTTCGGCAGCAGCTTGTTGCCAAACAGGGTAACGGCAATCAGCGGCAGGCCCATGCCGAAGGCATACAGCCACAGCGTGCCGGCGCCGGCCCACAGATTACCGCTCTGCGCGATATACAGCAGAATGGCGCTGAGCGGTGCGGTGGTGCAGGGCGAGCAGATTAATCCGGCCAGTGCGCCCATCATAAATACGCCGGGCAGCGATCCACCTTGCTGGCGATTGCTCCACAGCGTGAGGCGCGTTTGCAGGCTGGCAGGCAATTGCAGCGAGAACAGGCCAAACATCGACAGCGCCAGCACGATAAACAGTGCCGACAAGCCCATTAACACGTAAGAATGCTGTAGCGCCGCCTGGAAGCGTAATCCCGCCGCTGCAACCACCATGCCGAGCAGCGTGTAGGTCAGCGCCATGCCTTGCACATACACCATCGCCAGCGCGAATAGTCGCCCCATCGAATAGCGGCGCGGGCCACCTAAAATGATGCTGGAGATCAGCGGATACATCGGCAATACGCACGGCGTGAAAGCGACGCCAATACCAATCAGCAGCGCCCACAGCGGTGAAAACGGCAGCGGCGTGCTGTTTTTGGCGGGCTGCGCGCTGACTGCGGGTGCATCCTGATGGGCGGCAACCGCGCTAAGCGGTACGGCGCGGGTTTCAGGCGGATAGCAGAAACCGGCGGCGGCGCAGCCTTGATAGGTGACGGTAATGCTCGCGCCAGCATCGGCCTGACGCAGCGTGATCGGCAGTTGCAGATCCTGCGGGTAGATTTCACTTTTGCCATAGAACTCATCTTCGTGCGGCTGGCCAGGCGGCAGCGTCAACGGGGTAATCTGCGCTTTTTGCGGCGTGACGTGGATTTGCTGGCGATAGAGATAGTAGCCATCCTTCACTTTCCAGCTGAGCGTCAGCTGATTGCCCTGTTGAGTGAAATCGAAGCCAAATGCCTGATCAACCGGCACAAAACGGCTGTTGTTGTTCGGGGAGAAGAGTGAGGCTTGTGCCGAAAGGCAGAAAACCAGCGCCAGGCAAAAGCCGGCAAGGCGAAAGAGTCGTGCAGCCATAGCGAATGAATGAGCTCCGGTGGCGAATAGGCCGCGATAATAGCACGACCGCTTCGCCACGAGGTTTTCAGGATGTAACGGCGCTACAGAATCAGGCTGCCAAACAGGAAGCCAAACGCCACCGAGAAGGCAATCGCCAACACGCCGGGAATAATAAAGGAGTGGTTAAACACAAACTTACCGATACGGGTTGATCCGGTGTCATCCATTTCGACGGCGGCCAACAGCGTAGGATAGGTCGGCAGCACGAACAGCGCAGAAACCGCCGCAAAGGAGGCGACGGCGGCCAGCGGCGAGACGCCCAGCATCAACGCGGCAGGCATTAACGCTTTGGTGGTGGCGGCCTGCGAATAGAGCAGCGTGGCGGCGAAGAACAGCACCAGCGCCAGCATCCACGGATAACCTTGCAGCATGTCACCGGCTAACGCCTGAATGTCGTTGAGGTGTGCTTTAACGAAGGTATCGCCCAGCCACGCAACGCCCATCACGCAGATACAGGCGCTCATGCCTGATTTAAAGGTGCTGGCGCTGAGGATTTCACCGGTATCGATTTTGCAGGTCAGGCAAATTAGCGTGGCAACGGTCAGCATAAACACCACGATAGCTTCGTTGCGCGGCAGCACCGGATTGGTGATCAGGCCAACGCTGTCGCTAATCGCGGTGGCGTAGAGCACCACGGCGGCGATGCCGATCAGGAAGAGGAAGACAGCACGCTTCGCGCCGGGTTTGATGTCATAAACCTGCTCACCGCGCAGTTTCACTTCACCTTTTGCTAAACGCGCCTGGTAAACCTCATCATCCTTGAGTTCTTTGCCGAGGAAACTGGTGATGATGGCGGCGCAGAAGATTGCTGCCATGGTAGAGGGAATCGCGACGCCTAACAGCGCCAGATAACTTACGCCGCGCGGTTCAAGAATGGAGGCGAAAAACACCACTGCCGCAGAAAGCGGCGACGCGGTGATGGCAATCTGCGAGGCGACGACCGCAATCGATAGCGGACGAGAAGGGCGCACGCCTTGCTCTTTCGCCACTTCAGCAATCACCGGCAAGGTGGAGAACGCGGTGTGACCGGTACCGGCCAGCAGCGTCATGATGTAGGTGACCAGCGGCGCAAGGAAGGTGACATAGCGTGGATGACGGCGCAGCAGGCGCTCGGCCAATCCCACCAGATAGTCGAGACCGCCGGCGATCTGCATCGCGGCAATCGCGGCAATCACCGCCATGATAATTTCGATCACATCGAAGGGGATCGCGCCAGGTTTTAAGCCGCAAATCAGCGTCAACGCCAGCACACCTAAACCGCCCGCGAAACCGATGCCGATGCCGCCAAGACGCGCACCGAGCCAGATCGCCAGCAGGACAATAACCAACTCCACTACTACCATTCGTTCCACTCCCTGAGCCGCAGAGAAATCCCGACTCTTAAAGTTGTAGCCGCCAAAATGAAAAAAGCACGCCGCATTGTATACGGGCGTGCTTTTGGCAACTTGATCCGGAACGGATTACTGTTCGTTTTCGTCGGTGTAACGTTTGGCTTTATATACCGGATGCATCAGGTTCTGAATGGAGAAAATATCGTCCAGTTCGGTTTCCGTCAGCAGGCCGCGCTCCAGCACCACTTCACGTACGCTCTTGCCGGTTTCAGCGCAAATCTTACCGACGATGTCGCCATTGTGATGGCCGATGTACGGGTTGAGGTAAGTGACGATACCAATCGAGTTGAACACGTAAGCTTCACACACCGCTTTGTTGGCGGTGATGCCGTTGACGCATTTTTCCAGCAGGTTGAAGCAGGCGTTCGTCAGGATGCTGATCGATTCGAACAGCGCCTGGCCAATCACCGGCTCCATTACGTTGAGCTGCAGCTGACCGGCTTCTGACGCCATGGTGACGGTGATGTCATTGCCGATCACTTTGAAGCACACCTGATTCACCACTTCTGGCACCACCGGATTCACTTTGGCGGGCATGATTGATGAACCGGCCTGCAGTTCTGGCAGGTTGATCTCATTCAGGCCGGCGCGCGGACCGGAAGAGAGCAGGCGCAGGTCGTTACAGATTTTCGACAGTTTCACCGCCAGACGTTTCAGCGCTGAGTGCACCATCACGTATGCGCCGCAGTCGGAAGTGGCTTCAATCAAATCTTCTGCAGGCACCACCGGCAGATTACTCACTTCCGCCAGACGCTGTACCGCCAGCTGCTGGTAGCCATCTGGCGTGTTGAGACGGGTACCGATGGCGGTCGCGCCAAGGTTCACTTCCAGCAGCAGTTCGGCGGTGCGCAGAATGCTGCGGGTCTCTTCATTCAGCAGCACGTTAAACGCGTGGAACTCCTGGCCAAGCGTCATTGGCACCGCATCCTGCAGCTGGGTACGACCCATTTTCAGGATGTTTTCGAACTCAACCGCTTTACGCTGGAAGCCTTCGCTCAGCTGATTGATACCGTCGAGCAGTTTCAGGATTGAAGCGTATACCGCGATACGGAAACCGGTTGGATAAGCGTCGTTGGTGGACTGACACTTGTTCACGTGATCGTTGGGATTGAGGTACTGATATTCACCTTTCTGATGGCCCATCAGCTCCAGACCGATGTTGGCCAGCACTTCATTGGTGTTCATGTTGACCGAGGTGCCCGCGCCGCCCTGATAGACGTCGACCGGGAACTGATCCATGCATTTACCGTTATTCAGCACTTCATCACAGGCCTGAATAATGGTGTTGGCGATATTGCGGGGAATGGTCTGCAACTCTTTGTTGGCGAGCGCGGCTGCTTTCTTCACCATCACCATACCGCGGACAAACTCCGGTATGTCGCTGATTTTACTGTTACTAATATAGAAGTTTTCAATCGCACGCAGAGTATGAACACCGTAGTAAGCGTCTGCCGGAACTTCGCGCATGCCTAACAGGTCTTCTTCGATACGAATGTTGTTCGCCATGATTACCTTCTTATTATTGCTGCCTGGTTACTGCCGGGCGTCCGGATGGACGGGCGGCAATTAACGTGCAGGTGAAGCGATTATATTGTCGTGGAATGTCAGCGCCGACATATTATCCATCTTCGCGCTGACGGGCACGATCATATTCTGATGTTACAGAATTGTTTGTGCACAGATCACTTTACGGGCTTTTGCAGGCCCAGCGGTAATAACGATATGTGATGTACTTCGCAATTTTAAGTCAGTGGGA
The DNA here is from genome assembly GCF_031974595.1 of Pantoea sp. CTOTU46764. Classification (NCBI taxonomy): domain Bacteria; kingdom Pseudomonadati; phylum Pseudomonadota; class Gammaproteobacteria; order Enterobacterales; family Erwiniaceae; genus Pantoea; species Pantoea sp. CTOTU46764. The sequence goes on from NZ_DALYOQ010000103.1 coordinate 9,818, forward strand.
AAAAAATGGCAGGATCGGTTGAAAATGCCGGTGCAAATGCCCATCTCTATCAATACGGTCCTACAGACCCTCCCTTTCTGCTGCCTGGCAATTTGCGGGGCAGCTCCAACTCACAGGAGAATTCGGTGCGCTGGTTACCGTTAGTGATTTTTTTTGTTTTGGCCTGGATTGAGATCTCAATCTTCATTCAGGTCGCGCATGCGCTGGGCGTGCTGCTCACCATGTTGCTGGTGATCTTCACCTCGTGTATTGGTGTGTCGCTGGTGAAAAATCAGGGCATGAAAAACTTCCGGCTGATGCAGGAGAAGCTGGCGCGTAACGAAAGTCCGGCGGCGGAGATGACCAAAAGCGTTTCGTTGATCATCTCCGGCTTCCTGCTGCTGTTGCCGGGTTTCTTTACCGACTTCCTTGGTTTACTGCTGCTGTTGCCGCCGGTGCAAAAACATCTGACCCTGAAGTTGATGCCGCATCTGCGTATGTGGCGCGGACCGGGTGCTGGTCCGGATGCCGGTTTCACCGTGGACGGTGAATACGAGCGAAAAGATCAGGACCGAATTGGTCACGATAAAGACCAATAAACTCATCAAGGCGGCGCAAGCCGCCTTTTTGCTGCATTTTTCGCCATCTGTTGCAAAAACGAAAATATTTATATTTTTTGCCCTTGAATCCCCACTTATTGCCCCTATCTCTTCCAGCACGAGGCTGGAAGCCCTGCTGTCCGGCTCAACCCCAAAAATGAATGATTGGACTTTCTAAAGGAGAGCTATCAAATGAAAATTCGTCCATTGCACGATCGCGTTATCGTCAAGCGTAAAGAAGTCGAAGCTAAATCAGCGGGCGGCATCGTGCTGACCGGTTCAGCTGCCGGTAAATCTACCCGCGGTGAAGTCCTGGCTGTTGGCAAAGGCCGCATCCTGGAAAACGGTGAAGTTAAGCCACTGGACGTAAAAGTGGGTGATCTGGTGATTTTCAGCGAAGGCTACGGTGCTAAAACCGAGAAAATCGACAACGAAGAAGTTCTGATCATCTCCGAAAGCGACATCCTTGCAGTAGTTGAAGCGTAATTTACGTGTAATTCACTGAACGAAACGAATTTAAGGGATATTTGAAATGGCAGCTAAAGACGTAAAATTCGGTAATGACGCACGCGTGAAAATGCTGCGTGGCGTAAACGTACTGGCAGATGCAGTAAAAGTTACCCTGGGCCCGAAAGGCCGTAACGTGGTTCTGGATAAATCTTTTGGTGCACCGACCATCACTAAAGATGGTGTTTCTGTTGCGCGTGAAATCGAGCTGGAAGACAAGTTCGAAAACATGGGCGCACAGATGGTGAAAGAAGTGGCCTCTAAAGCGAACGACGCAGCAGGCGACGGCACCACCACCGCAACCGTTCTGGCTCAGGCAATCATCACCGAAGGCCTGAAAGCAGTGGCTGCGGGCATGAACCCGATGGATCTGAAACGCGGTATCGATAAAGCCGTTATCG
>NZ_DALYOQ010000104.1:0-11154 GCF_031974595.1 Pantoea sp. CTOTU46764
TCCGCCGACCACACAAGCCGCAATCGCATCCAGCTCATACATAAAGCCGAGGTTGTTGGTGGCGCTGCCGATACGGCCCGCTTCCAGCATCCCGCCGAACGCGTAGAACACGCCAGACAGTGCATACACCAGAATCAGGTTGAACGGTACGTTTACGCCAGACACTTTCGCCGCTTCCGGGTTACCACCGATAGCGAAGATGTTGCGGCCGAAACGGGTTTTATTCCACAGCACCCAAACAAATACGATGGCAATCACGGCGTAGAAGGTGATAAACGACAGTTTGAAGTCACCGAAACGCAGGAAGCCCTGAGCAAATTTGGAGAAGCCAGGATCGAAACCGGCAATCGGCGATGCACCCACAAAGTCGTAATAGAGTGAGTTGATGCCGTAAACGATGATCATGGTGCCCAGGGTGGTGATAAATGGCGTTACCTTGAGGTAAGCAATGATCACACCGTTCACCAGCCCAATCACGCCGCCGATGATGCACACGGTCAGGATAACCACCGGAATTGGCACGGTGCCCAGATGCGGGAACACCTTGTTCGCGTTATCCATCGCCTGCAACAGCGTTGCTGCCACCACCGCCGCTAAACCTACCTGACGACCCGCTGAAAGGTCCGTACCTTGAGTGACAATCAAACCGGCCACGCCCAATGCAATAATAATACGCACTGAGGATTGGGTCAGAATATTACTTAGGTTCATTAAACTTAAGAACGTTGGATCCTGGAAAATAATAATTGCCAGCAGTACAAACAGGACAACGTAAATGCCGCCCTCTTTTAACCAGGTTAGCGCATTCTTTTTAGTAGTCGCTTTCATGTTAAAGCCCTTGCTTCATTAAAGGTGTAATGACGCTAAACGCAGGATTTCATTCTGCGAGGTCGTTTTGGTATCAACAATGCCTGCTACCTGGCCATTACTCATCACTAAAATACGATCGGTAATACCCAACAGTTCTGGCATTTCAGAAGAGATAATAATGATGCCCTTCTCTTTCTTCGCCAACTCAGCAATAAGTTGGTAGATTTCGAATTTCGCGCCCACATCAATCCCGCGCGTTGGTTCATCCAGCATCAATATTTCCGGCTGCGTTAATAACCAGCGACCAATGATCACTTTTTGTTGGTTACCACCGGATAGCGAACCAATTTGCGTATGATGACCTGGCGTTTTCACGCGCATCGAATCAATCACCCATTGGGTATCGCTTTTCATGCGTTTATTATCGAGCAGCCCCATGCTGGATTTATACTTTTTAATATTGGAGATAAGCGAGTTAAAGCCAATATCCAGATAAGCATAAATACCGGTGGAACGACGCTCTTCTGTCACCAGCGCAAAGCCGTGGTTAATAGCTTCATTGGCGCTGTGGTTATTAATGCTCTTGCCATGCAGCTTAATAGTACCGCCCGACTTTTCGCGAATCCCAAACAGAGTTTCGACGATGTCGGTACGCTTGGCGCCCACCAAACCGGCAATACCAAGAATTTCACCTTTACGCAGATCGAACGAGATATCGCGAATCGAAGGCTGACGCAGTGAGGTTAAATGGCGCACCTCAAGAATAGTTTCCCCCGGCACGTTGGTTTTGTCCGGGAAACGCTGGTTCAATGAACGGCCAACCATCATCGAGATGATCTTGTCCATATCCAGCCCTTCCAGCGGCTGAGTGGCGATCCACTGCCCATCACGCAAAATGGTGATCTCATCGCACAGCTGGAATATCTCTTCCATCTTATGCGAGATATAGACAATGCCGCAGCCGCGATCTTTCAGCTTACGAATAATCGTGAACAAGTGATTCACTTCTTTTTCGGTCAGCGATGATGTCGGCTCATCCATAATGACAATCTTCGCGTCATAGGAAAAAGCTTTGGCGATTTCGATCATCTGCATCTGCGAGACAGATAAGGTGGCGACTTTATCGCGCGGATCGATATCAATATCTAATTCATCAAAGATCGCTTTGGTATCGCGATACATTTTATCCTGATCGACAAACACGCCTTTACGTGGATAACGGCCAAGCCACATGTTATCCATGACGTTGCGTTGCAGAACCAGGTTTAATTCCTGATGCACCATGGAAACGCCATTTTCCAGCGCCTCTTTGGAGCTCTTATAATCAATTTCTTCACCCTGAAACAGGATGCTCCCCGTATCCTTTTTATAAATCCCAAACAGACATTTTAATAATGTAGATTTCCCGGCGCCGTTTTCTCCCATTAATGCATGAACGGAGTGCGGCCGCACTTTTAAATTCACATTATCTAAGGCTTTAACCCCTGGAAATGATTTAGAGACATTCGTCATCTCCAGCAGATATTCACGCTGTGTGGTCGGATTCTCACTGGCCATAATTTACCTGGCTAAATAAAGCGTTGGTCAGATGCAATAAGGCGCGGCGAAATGCCGCGCCCAGGATGAATTACTTCACAAACTGCGACAGATTTTCTTTATCTACTGGTACGTAAGGAACACGTACGATTTTGTTGTCCATCTTGAAGTTGGTGCCAGCGGTTGGCTCTTTGCCATTGGCCAGATTGTTAGCAATATCCAGCGTCGCTTTCGCCTGGTTTTCCGCATCGTTCAGCACGGTACCGGCCAGTGCGCCTGATTTCACCAGCGCCAGTGCTTCTGGCAGTGCATCGACACCGAACACTGGAATGCTGGTTTTGTTGTGCGCTTTCAGCGCTTCAACCGCACCCATTGCCATCGCATCGTTGTTGGCGATGATCACTTCAATCTTGTCGGCGTTCGGGCCAGAGAGCCAGGCGTCAACTTTGTCTTTAGCCTGTGCGGTGTCCCACATCGCGGTATCCATCGCCAGCTGCTGCGTTTTCAGACCGTCTTTGTTCAGGGTATCGATCACGTATTTGGTACGCGCTTCAGCATCCGGATGGCCCGGCTCGCCTTTCAGCAGCACAAACTGAATCGTACCGTCTTTGTTCAGATCCCACGCTGGCGTAGCTTTCCAGTGCTTCTCAATCAGCTGACCCTGGATAATGCCTGACTCTTTAGAATCGGTACCGACGTAGTAGGCTTTCGGATAGCTGGCCAGTACTTTGGCGTTAGGTTCTTTATTGAAGAACACCACCGGCACGTCGTTGCCGCGCGCTTTATCAATCACCACTGCCGCAGCAGCCGGATCCACCAGGTTGATAGCCAGCGCTTTCACGCCTTTAGCCATCAGCACGTCAATCTGGTCGTTCTGTTTGGACTGGTCGTTCTGTGAGTCGTTCATCAGCAGCTGAATGCCGCCCAATGATTTCGCTTCTTTCTCAATGTCCTTACGCACCATCGACATGAAGTTGTCGTCGTATTTGTAAATCGTCACGCCAATGCGGGTATCGGCGGCGTGCGCAGTTGCACCAAACATCATGCTGGCAACCAGTGCTGTGAGCGTGAAAACCTTCTTATTCATGGTATCTCCGGTTTTTATGTAGGGCATTTCATTGCGCTATTTGCCTGCGGGCAAACAGCGCCGTCGGTTGTAAACCTGATAATGGGCGGACGCGTAACGCAAAGCCGGGCCACCATCGCAATCCTGACTTCCCTGTAGGTAAACGCTTCCTGAAGAGTGTTGTGAACTATTTCAATCGACTACTGAAACCGGCTGGGAAGTGGATTTCTCAGCGTTACATGATGTTTCAGTCCGGTAAGACGCTGCCATCATAGTGAGCGGCATGTTAATTAACTGTGAATGCAATCACAGATTGGAAACGGTTACACTGTGCTATCGCCTGAATTAGTGACCGACTCCACAATTTGCCGCTGGGCGACAGAATGGCGACGTACCAGCGTGGGCATAAAGCAGTGTGATGCATTGATATCCAGCTCACCAACAGCACCTTTCAGCGCCAGCTCAGTGGCAAGTTTTGCCATAGAAACAATAGGATAACGGACCGTAGTTAACTGCGGATCGGTGTAGCGGGAGATGGGAATGTCATCAAAGCCAATGACAGAGAAATGCTGTGGAACCTGGATGCCGTTGTCCTTTAAAGCGGTCAATGCACCCGCTGCCATGCCGTCATTGTAGGAAAACACCGCTGTTAAATGTAAGTTACGGCCAAGTAATTCCACCATCGCTGCTTCGCCGCCTTGCATGTCAGGTTCAGCATGCGCTATCCATGACTCCTGCGGGCGAATTCCCTGCTCTGACAAGGCCTGCAGCCAGCCTTCGCGTCGTTGCGTCACATCCTCAATCGGGTGACTGGAGCTGAGGAAGCCAATGCGTTGATGTCCCTGTTGTAACAACATGCGCGTCGCTACCTGAGCACCGGTGACATTATCCAGGCAGACGCAGCGGTGTTCATAACCGGTAATTGTACGGTTAATCAATACCATACCCGGAACCTGATCCATAAACTGCGTCAGTTCAGCGTCTGAAAGCGTTTTCGCGTGCACCACCAATGCGTTGCAACGTTGACGTATCAGCACCTCAATTGCGTGACGTTCTTTCTCTTCCTGATGCCAGGAGTTACTGATTAACACGTGTTTATGCACGCGCTGCGCCACGGTATCGACCGCTTTCACCAGCGCGCCAAAGAAGGGATCGGAAACATCCATCACCACCACGCCAATGGTGTCACTGATTTGCGTGGCCAACGCCTGCGCATTGGCGTTCGGGCGATAGCCTAACGCGTCAACGGCGGCCAGCACGGCTTCACGGGTATCGGCGGTGACTGCACTGCTGTTATTGAGCACACGTGACACGGTGGCTACTGACACACCGGCCTGACGGGCGACATCACGAATCGTTATCATGCAGCTGTTCCACAAAGGCTGAAAATGCGCGACAAGCGCGTAACGGCGCTATTCTGTCAGGGCATCTGGCACGACTACGTGAATCACGTCACATCAATGAAAACGGTTACATACAATTCTGCAACCTTTGTGATGAACATCATTATCTGAGCGAGGAGGAAGGGTCAGATTTTCCAGCAGCAAGACGCGTCAGTTTGCGCCAGATCCACTCCATTGGCCCCTGCGGGAAGACGCGCAGCCACAGCACGGAAAACAGGATATTAACCAGCCAGATAGCCGGTACAAAGGCCAGCAGCTGCAGGCGGTCAAACTTGAGGAACAGGTTGAAACGGTAGAACAGCGTGGTGCAAATCAGCGTCTGTAACAGGTAATTGCTCAATGCCATGCGGCCAACGCATTGAATGGCGTAACTGATGCGCGATGACGCAATGTGCGGCCAGAATCCCAGACAAAGTGCGGCATAACCGAGGCTGATAAACGGGCTGGCAAGATCGCGCGGCACCTGCAGGAAGAAACCGGTCCAGCGGAATTCCCAGCCAATCATCCACTGCGCGGCGATGCCGGGAATGGCGATCAGCCAGCCGATAGTGAGCAGCAGCGCCGCCGCACGGCGATAATGCTCCACGCTGAATTGCCCGCTCAGCCAGCCGCTGCGCATCAATGCCGCACCAATCAACATCAACCCCGCCAGCTGCCAGCCATATTGTGACGCCAGCGCCATTAAGCCGGATGACAGGTGATCCAGCCGATTCTGCACCGCTTCCCAACCGCCGAGCAGTTTCCAGTAGCTTTCATATTGCAGCTCCGCCGCGCCCGGCAGCCAGGAATTCGTTGGATTGGGGCTGGAAATTAAGCCGAATACCACCAACACGCCACAGCCGACCAAATAGAGTAATGCGCCGGTTTGTAACAGCGCGCGGTCGGACGGCACATCACGCAGCATGCGCCAGATAATCAGCCCAATCAGGCCGTAATCCAGCAGGATATCGCCTTCCCAGAAAAAGATGCCGTGAATGAAACCGAGCAGCACCAGCAGCGTCAAACGCGCCGACATCCAGCGGCTGCCGCGCGGTGCCTGCATGTACAGGCCAGCACCAAACAGTAAGGCAAACAGCGTGAGGAATTTCAGCTGCGCCAGGCCATCCATGATCGCCCATGTCCAGGCATCAGATATTGAAGCCTCGCCGCGCCACGCCGGATTGAGATAAGCTGCCGATGGCAACGCAAAGCCGACGATGTTTAGCAGCAAGATGCCGAGAATGGCGCAACCACGAATGAAATCCAGCGCGAGATAGCGTTGCATCGAGTGCCCTGACGGAGAGAAGAAATCGGGCGACACGCTGTCGCCCAAACAGATTAGCTGTGGCGGACTGCGCGTAAAAATTCCTGTCGCGTGTTCTGGCTGGATTTGAACAAGCCACCCAGCGAGGTGGTGGTGGTGGCGCTGGTGGCATCTTTCACGCCACGCGCTTTCACGCAGTAATGCACCGCATCAATCGATACCGCAACGTTATTGGTGCCCAGCAGCGTTTGTAGCGCCACCAGCACTTGCTGCGTCAGGCGCTCTTGCACCTGCGGACGCTGGGCGAAGAACTGCACGATACGGTTGATTTTCGACAGGCCAATCACTTTCTCTTTCGGGATATACGCCACGGTGGCTTTGCCATCGATAATCACAAAGTGGTGTTCGCAGGTGCTGGTCAGCGTGATATCGCGCACGGTGACCATCTCATCCACTTTCATCTTGTTTTCGATGACGGTGATTTTCGGGAAGTTGGCGTAATCCAGACCTGAGAAAATCTCATCCACATACATCTTGGCGATGCGGTGCGGCGTCTCCATCAGGCTGTCATCTTCCAGATCCAGGTTCAGCAACTGCATGATTTGCGTCATGTGGCCGGCAATTTCGCGTTTACGTGCGTCGTCATCCATTTCACGCACCGGGGCGCGTAACGGCGTTTCCAGACCACGCGCCAACAGCGCTTCGTGAACCAGGGCGGCTTCCTGACTTAAGATACTCATTTACTCTTCTCCGGCAGGTGATGCGCCCGCGGGTCTTTGCCCACGGGGGAAATTCTGAGCGCGTATTGTGAAATACTCCGCGCCCTTAATCCAGTAATCATTCCGATAAGCTTTTCATCACGTGCGGCGACGTAAAACCAGCATCCCGGCAACGATTAAACTGGCGCCCGCCACCCACAGCGCCGGTTCCAGTTGATGCCACAGCATGCTGGAAATCCACGACAGCAGCGGACCGGCCAGCTGCCCAACCGCATATCCGGTGGTGAGCAAACCGGCAAGATAGCGCGCATGCTGCGGTGCCAGCTCACGACCATATTGCAGCGTCAGTTGCACCACGCACAGGAAGCCGCCGCCAATCAGTGCGGCGCCCAGCATCAGACCGTTTAAACCTGGCAGCACAATCGCGGCGATAACGCCCAATGCCTGCGCCCACAGCACCATTGCTAAACGCGCATGGCTGCTGCCCCAGCGACGCGTCAGGATGCCCAACACGATGCCGATCACCGCCGCGCCGCCAAACACCGGCCAGACAAACTGGGCAAAGGCGCTGTCAGGAAAACGCGCCGCCGCCATTTGCGACAGAAAGGTGGCGGGCAGAATGTAGCCAAAGCCGGCAAGGCTGTAGCTAAACACTAGTCGTTTTAAATCGCCATTCAGCACCAGCGGCGATGCCGCTTGATCGGGACGATGCAATTGGCCGGTACGCGGCAGAAAACGTGCAATCGCGCCAATCAACAACAGCGCCAGCAAACCATACGCCGCCCACGCAAAGGCGGCGCTGACGCCGCTGGCATGCAGCGCTACGGCCAGCATGCCGCTGATAAAGATGCCGGTGCCGGGGCCGGCAAACACCGCTGCCAGCAAGCCTGGACGACCATGATGATGCAGCTGATCGCTGGCCCATGCCGCCAGCAACACCATGGCCCAGCCGCTGGCCCAGCCAATCAGGAAACGAATCAGGCCATGTAACCACGGACCGCTAACGCAGGCCGACAGCAGCGTTAATATCACCGCGCCCCACACGCCCGCCTGTAAGCGCCACTCGACGCGTTTGCGCGCACGCATCGCATCAAAAGAGCCAAACAGATAACCGAGATAGTTGAGTGCTGCCACCAGACTGGCGCTGGTGAGCGTCAGTTGATGGTCATGAATCATCAGCGGAACCTGCGGCGTGAAAGCAAATCGCCCAATCCCCATTGCAACCACTAAACTTAAGAACGCGCTCAGCGCGACACGAAACGCCATACCGACCTCAGGATGTTTTATCACTTGTCACTAGCATGCATGACGTTTAAACTCACGGAAAGTGAATAATACTAACCAAGTTGTTTACGAGAAGAGAATATGGATTTAGTACAGCTCCGCATGTTTTGCTCCGTCGCCGAATCCGGTTCGCTGGCGCGTGCCGCCGAGCAACTCCATCGCGTACCTTCCAATCTCACCACGCGTCTGCGCCAGCTGGAAGATGAAATTGGCGTTGATCTGTTTATTCGTGAGAAGCAACGCATTCGTTTGTCGCCAATGGGCCACAATTTCCTTAACTATGCGCAGCGCATCCTGGCGCTGAGCGATGAAGCGCTGAATATGGCGCGCGCCGGTGAGCCGGGCGGTAATTTCGCACTTGGTTCGATGGAGAGCACCGCCGCGACGCGGCTGCCCGCGCTGTTGGCGGCCTATCACCAGCGTTTTCCGGCTGTGGAGCTGTCGCTGATCACCAATACCTCCGGTGAAATCATCGACAAGGTGCGTGAAGGTACGCTGGCTGCCGCGCTGGTGGATGGCCCGGTGGCGCACGACGATCTCAACGGCTGCATTGCCTTTAACGAGCAGATGGTGCTGATCACCAGCCCGGAACATGCGCCGATTGCCAGCGCGCGCGATGTACAAGGCGACACGCTGTTTGCTTTCCGCAATAGCTGTTCCTACCGCACCAAGCTGGAAGCCTGGTATCGCGAAAGCCAGACCGCGCCGAGCAGCGTGATGGAGATTCAGTCCTATCACGCGATGGTAGCGTGCGTGGCCGGTGGCGCGGGCGTGGCGATGATTCCCGCCTCGGTGCTGGCGCAAATGCCGGCGCGCGCACGCGTGCAGGAACATGCGTTACCGCCCGCTTACCGCGATACCGCCACCTGGCTGATGTGGCGACGCGATGCGTTTACTCCCAACGTGGAAGCGCTGAAATATTTGATTATTGAACTGTTTGACGATCGCCCGGTTAACGACGAGTTGCGGCATCCGCTGCACGTTGCCGAGTGAATTTCTGTTTTATCGACATCACGACCATCGGGGCTTTTGTCCCGCATCTACAGGAAGAGGGATTGCATGAACATGATTAAAACCCGCGCCGCCGTTGCCTGGGCAGCTGGCGAACCGCTGAAAATCGAAGAAGTGGATCTGATGCCACCACAAAAAGGTGAAGTGCTGGTGCGCATCGTGGCCACCGGCGTGTGCCACACCGATGCTTACACCTTGTCTGGGCAAGATCCGGAAGGCGTATTCCCGGCGATCCTCGGCCACGAAGGCGGCGGCGTGGTGGAAGCGGTCGGAGAAGGCGTGACCAGCGTAGCCGTCGGCGACCACGTGATTCCGCTTTACACCCCAGAGTGCGGCAAGTGTAAGTTCTGTCTCTCGGGCAAAACCAACCTGTGTCAGGCGATTCGCGCCACTCAGGGCAAAGGTTTGATGCCAGACGGCACCACCCGCTTCTTCAAAGACGGCAAGCCGATTTTCCACTACATGGGCACTTCAACTTTCTCTGAATACACCGTGGTTCCGGAAATCTCGCTGGCGGTGATTAGCAAAGAAGCGCCACTGGAAGAAGTGTGCCTGCTGGGCTGCGGCGTCACCACCGGCATGGGCGCGGTGATGAATACCGCTAAAGTGAAAGAAGGCGATACCGTGGCGATCTTCGGCCTCGGCGGCATTGGTTTGTCAGCGATCATTGGCGCGAAAATGGCTAAAGCCGGCCGCATCATTGGTATCGATCTCAACACCAGTAAATTCGATCTGGCGCGCAAATTGGGTGCAACCGATCTGATCAACCCGAAAGATCACGATAAGCCGATTCAGGATGTGATCGTTGAACTCACCGACGGTGGCGTCGATTTCTCCTTCGAGTGCATCGGAAACGTCAACGTGATGCGTTCGGCGCTGGAGTGCTGCCATAAAGGTTGGGGCGAATCGGTGATCATCGGCGTGGCTGGCGCGGGCCAGGAGATTTCTACCCGTCCATTCCAGCTGGTGACCGGTCGCGTATGGCGTGGTTCCGCGTTTGGTGGCGTGAAAGGCCGTTCACAGCTGCCGGGTATCGTGCAGGATTACCTCGACGGTAAATTCGCGCTGAACGATTTCATCACCCACAACCTGCCGCTGGAAGAGATTAACGACGCCTTTGATCTGATGCATGAAGGGAAATCAATTCGTACGGTGGTGCATTTTACTAAGTAATCAGGAGACGTTATGGCTTCCACTTTGGAGCTGTTAGAAGAGCATCGCATCTTTGGTGGCTGGCAGCAGCGCTGGCGTCATCAGTCGGCGGTGCTGAACTGTCCGATGACCTTCAGCATTTTTCTGCCGCCGCCGCAGAGTGACGCGCCGCCGCCGGTGGTGTGGTTTCTCGCTGGGTTGACCTGCAGCGATGAGAACTTCACCACCAAAGCCGGTGCACAGCGCGTTGCTGCGGAGCTGGGTTTGGTGCTGATTATGCCGGACACCAGCCCGCGCGGTGACGAGGTGGCGAACGACAGCGGTTACGATCTCGGCCAGGGCGCAGGTTTCTACCTCAACGCCACGCAGCAGCCGTGGGCGGCGAACTTCCGCATGTTCGATTACCTCAGCAGCGAGTTGCCGGAGCTGGTGGCGGATAACTTTAAGCTGAGCGATCGTCAGTCGGTGATGGGGCATTCTATGGGCGGACACGGTGCGCTGGTGCTGGCACTGCGTCTCGGCGGGCGTTTTGCGTCTGCTTCGGCTTTCGCGCCGATCGTCAATCCGACCGAAGTGCCGTGGGGCCAGAAGGCCTTTGCCGCTTATCTGGGTGAAGATCGTCAGACGTGGCGTGAATGGGATAGCTGCCTGTTGATGCGTGACGTGGAACAGCGCTTGCCGATTCTGATTGATCAAGGGGATAGCGACCAGTTCCTCGCCGATCAACTGCGTCCAGAGCGACTGGAAGCCGTGGCGCGTGAGCAAGGTTTCCCGCTTGAGTTACGCATTCAGCCGGGTTACGACCATAGCTATTTCTTTATCGCCAGCTTCGTGGAAGACCATCTGCGTTTCCACGCGAAGCATTTGTTGGTGTAATTGTGCTGGCTGTCCCCCTCCTCGGTCCTCCCCCATAAATGGGGGAGGAAGATG
>NZ_DALYOQ010000105.1:0-11058 GCF_031974595.1 Pantoea sp. CTOTU46764
AACTGCCAGGCATCAATTAAGTGAAGAAGCCCCGAACGAAAGTTCGGGGCTTTTTTACGTCTGAAATTTAGAAAAACACTTCAGATTTAGTACCATCCTGAAGCTAAAATTCGCCACATGACATACTCATCTCCCTAGCGATTTTTCCAAATCCCACCTAAAGCTGAAACATTTTCATAAACCGCATGAAGACTCGACATTCTCGACATAACACGCTAATGTCGGGCATCTGGATGTCTAAACGTGTATACGGTTATCAGTAAGAGGTGAGCAGGTTATGCCAATCAGGATTCCCGACGAATTACCGGCAGTGAATTTTTTGCGTGATGAAAATGTCTTTGTCATGACGTCGTCGCGCGCCAGTGTTCAGGAGATCCGTCCGCTAAAAGTGCTGATTCTTAACCTGATGCCAAAGAAGATTGAGACAGAAAACCAGTTCCTGCGCCTGCTCTCAAACTCACCGTTGCAGATTGATGTGCAGCTGCTGCGCATTGATAGCCGCGAGTCGCGCAATACGCCGACAGAGCATCTGAACAACTTCTACTGCAACTTTAAAGACATCCAAAACGATAATTTCGATGGACTGATTGTGACCGGCGCGCCGCTGGGATTAGTCGATTTCAATGATGTCGCGTATTGGCCGCAGATTCAGCGCGTGCTGCACTGGGCGAATGAGCACGTCACCTCCACGCTCTTTGTCTGTTGGGCGGTTCAGGCGGCACTCAACATTCTGTATGGCATTCCTAAGCAAACGCGGCAGAACAAATTGTCCGGTGTTTATGAGCACCAAATCCTGCATCCACATGCTTTACTGACGCGTGGCTTTGATGACAACTTCCTGGCCCCGCATTCACGCTATGCCGATTTCCCAAGCCAGCTGATCCGCGATTACACCGATCTCGAGTTGTTTGCCGAATCGGAATCAACCGGCGCGTATCTGATGGCAAGCAAAGATAAGCGCCTGGCGTTTGTCACCGGCCACCCTGAGTACGACGCTTTGACGCTTTCAGGTGAATATCATCGCGATTACGATGCGGGCCTACAGCCGGACGTGCCGTTCAACTATTTCCCACACGACAATCCAGAATTGCCGCCGCGCGCCACCTGGCGTAGCCACGGCAATCTGCTGTTTTCCAACTGGCTGAACTACTACGTTTATCAGATCACGCCGTTCGATCTGCGTCGAATGAACCCAACGCTCGAATAACTCCAACATCTGATTTGATCCTGCCGCGCTAGCCGAAAGCTATCGCGGCTTTTTTTTGCCTTCTGTTCAGGGGTGGAAGTAATTGCCTTTAATTCGAGAGATTAAATTACATAAATATCAATCTTATAATTCACTATAAATATAAAAATGGAAATAGTTTTTGAAAATAAAATAAAAATCATTATGCTCTGATCTTGCAGGTTATAAAACACCCTACATCCGGATCCGATCGTTAAACGATGGATCAACCCAGGAGGCAGCCCGCATGACAGACTCGGTTATCAGCAATACGCTAACCTTCAACCAGCCCTTTACCCACGCGGAAAAGCAGCTGCTTACCCCAGAAGCGATCGACTTTATACACGCATTGGTGGTGCGTTTCGCACCAGAGCGCGAACGCCTGCTGAAAGCACGCCAGCAACGACAGAAGCGTTACGATCAAGGTGAGTTACCCGGCTTTGATTCGGAAACCGCTTCCATTCGTGAAAATGCGTGGCAGATTCGTCCTATTCCGCAGCTGCTGCAAGATCGTCGCGTGGAGATCACCGGGCCGCCGGATCGCAAAATGGTGATCAACGCGCTCAACGCGAACGTCAACGTCTTCATGGCCGATTTTGAAGATTCACTGGCGCCAACCTGGCAGAAGCTGATCGACGGACAATTAACCTTGCGCGATGCCGTCAATGGCACGCTGAGCTTCACCAGTGAAACCGGCAAGATCTACCAGCTGCGCGCCAATCCGGCGCTGCTGATGTGTCGGGTGCGCGGTCTGCATCTGAATGAAAAGCATGTGGAGTGGCGCGATCGGGCCATTCCCGGCGGATTGTTCGACTTTGCGCTCTACTTTTTCCACAACGTTGAAGCGCTGCTGGAGAAGGGCCACGCGCCATGGTTCTATCTGCCGAAAACCGAGCATGCCGCTGAAGTGGCGTGGTGGCGTGAGATCTTCCGCTTCAGTGAAGATCGCTTCGATCTGCCGCGCGGCACCATCAAAGCCACGGTATTGATCGAAACGCTGCCGGCGGTATTCCAGATGGATGAGATCCTGTGGGAACTGCGCGATCACGTGGTGGGCTTGAACTGTGGCCGTTGGGATTACATCTTCAGCTACATCAAAACGCTGGGCCAGCATCCCGATCGTATCCTGCCGGATCGCCAGCAAATCAGCATGGATCAGCCATTCCTTGATGCTTATTCACGCCTGCTGATCAGAACCTGTCATCGCCGTGGTGCGCTGGCAATGGGCGGTATGTCGGCGCTGATTCCGAGCAAAGACGCGGAGCGCAATTTATGGGTGACGCAGAAGGTGCAGGAAGATAAAGCGCGCGAAGCGGGCAACGGTCACGACGGAACCTGGGTGGCGCATCCCGGCCTGGCAGATATCGCGATGGAGGAGTTTGACCGTCGACTGGGCGATCAACCTAATCAACTGCACATCACACGTGAGCAGGATGCACCAATCACCGCCGAGCGTCTGCTGGCGCCGTGTCGCGGTAAGCGCACCGAAGCCGGCATGCGCGCCAACATCCGCGTAGCGCTGCAATATCTGGAAGCCTGGATCAGCGGTAACGGCTGCGTACCGATTGACGGATTGATGGAAGATGCCGCCACCGCTGAAATCGCTCGTACCTCCATCTGGCAATGGATTCATCACAAACAAATTCTCAGCGATGGCCAACCGGTGACGGTGGCGCTGTTTGAACGGCTACTGGCGGAAGAGCTGGCTGCCTTGCAGCAAACCGTTGGCGCAGAGCGTTTCCAGAATGGACGCTTTGACGATGCTGCCGCGCTGATGGCGCAAATCACCACCGATGACGAACTGGTTTCCTTCCTCACTCTGCCGGGCTACCGCCTGCTGCCTTGAACCTGGAGATATGACGATGAATCGTACGCAACAGATCAAACAACTGGAATCGAGCTGGAATGATGCACGCTGGCAGGGAATCACTCGTCCGTACAGTGCGGAGGATGTGGTTAATTTGCGCGGTTCGGTCAATCCCGCCTGTACGCTGGCGGAGCGCGGTGCCACTAAACTCTGGTCGCTGCTGAATGGTGAATCGAGCAAAGGCTACATCAACAGCCTTGGCGCATTGACCGGCGGACAAGCAGTGCAGCAGGCGAAAGCCGGTATAGAAGCGATTTACCTCTCCGGCTGGCAAGTGGCGGCAGATGCTAACCTGGCCGGGCAGATGTATCCCGACCAATCGCTGTATCCGGTGAATTCGGTGCCAAATGTGGTGGAGCGGATTAATCAGAGCTTCCAGCGAGCCGATCAAATTCAGTGGGCCAGCGGTGTATCGCCAGAAGATAATGATTTTATTGATTACTTCCTGCCGATTGTCGCCGATGCGGAAGCGGGCTTTGGCGGCGTACTTAATGCGTTCGAGCTGATGAAATCGATGATTCAGGCCGGTGCAGGCGCGGTGCATTTTGAAGATCAGCTGGCGGCGGTGAAGAAGTGCGGCCACATGGGCGGCAAGGTATTAGTCCCGACGCAGGAAGCGATTCAGAAACTGGTGGCGGCGCGTCTGGCCGCAGACGTAATGAACGTCCCGACGGTATTGCTGGCGCGCACCGATGCGGATGCCGCCGATCTGATCACCTCCGACTGCGACCCGCGCGACGCGGCGTTTATCACCGGCGAGCGTACTTCGGAAGGCTTCTTCCGCACCCATGCCGGGATTGAACAGGCGATCAGTCGCGGGCTGGCGTATGCGCCTTATGCCGATGTGTTGTGGTGCGAAACCTCAACGCCGGATCTGGAGATGGCGCAGCGTTTTGCCGACGCGATCCACGCGCAGTATCCCGGCAAACTGCTGGCCTACAACTGTTCGCCATCATTCAACTGGAAGAAGAACCTCGACGATCGCACCATCGCTCGTTTCCAGCAGGCGTTGAGCGAAATGGGCTATCGCTTCCAGTTCATCACGCTGGCCGGGATTCACAGCATGTGGTTCAACATGTTCGACCTGGCGCACGCTTATGCGCAGGGCGAAGGCATGCGTCATTACGTGGAAAAAGTGCAGCAGCCAGAGTTTGCGGCGCGCGATAAGGGCTACACCTTCTCGTCGCATCAGCAGGAAGTCGGCACCGGCTATTTTGATCGCGTCACCAATATCATTCAGGGCGGACAATCCTCAGTGACCGCGTTGACCGGTTCCACCGAAGCCGCGCAATTCTAAAGCCGTCGTAGGGTCGCCATTCATGGCGACCATTTCCCCCGGAGCGTTGCCGATGACACCGAGAGAATCGCTGATCGCCCACACCATCCTGCAAGGTTTTGACGCGCAGTATGGCCGCTTTCTGGATATTACCGCTGGCGCACAACAGCGCTTCGAGCAGGCTGACTGGCACGCGGTGCAGCAGGCCATGAAAGCGCGTATCCACCTTTACGATCACCACGTTGGCCTCGTCACCAACCAGCTGCGCATTCTCAATGACACGTCGGATTGGGATGACGCGTTCTGGCTGCGAGTGAAAAGCCATTACGAAACATTGCTACCCGGCTATCCGCGCCATGAAATCGCCGAAAGCTTCTTCAACTCGGTCTATTGCCGTTTGCAGGGCCACAGCCATCTGTCGCCCGAACGTCTGTTTATCTTGCCGTCACAGCCGTATGCGCCTGCGCCGGTTGCCCAGCGTCCGTTGTCACGTCTTTATCGCCCGCAACACAATTGGCAGGAAACATTGCGTCAGGTGCTGAATGACATTCCGCTGCGCTTAACGTGGCAGGATCAAACGCGCGATATCGGCTGGATTGTGCGCCATCTGCACGAGCAGTTTGGTGCCGCGCAACTGGCGACGGCAACGCTGGATGTCGCCAGCGAGCTGTTTTACCGCAACAAAACCGCATGGATCGTGGCGCGCCTGCAGCTGAGCGATGGCATGGTGCCCTGTTTGCTGCCGATTCAGCGCGATGATGCAGGACGATTGTGGATCGACACCTGTCTCACCGATAGCGATGATGCCAGCATCGTGTTTGGCTTCGCCCGTGCCTATTTTATGGTCTACGCGCCGGTGCCCGCCGCGCTGGTGGCGTGGCTGCAACCGATTCTGTCGGGCAAAACCGTGGCTGAACGCTACATGGCGATTGGTTGCCAGAAGCACGGCAAAACCGAGTGTTATCGTGAATATCTGCACTATCTGGCGCACAGTCAGGAAGATTTTACCGTCGCGCCCGGCATTCGCGGCATGGTGATGATGGTGTTCACGCTGCCGGGTTTTGATCGGGTATTTAAGGTGATCAAAGACCGCTTCGCCCCGCAAAAAGAGGTCACCGATGCGCAGGTGCGCGACTGCTATCGCATGGTTAAGGAGCATGATCGCGTCGGTCGCATGGCGGATACCCAGGAATTTGAACACTTTGCGTTACCGCGCGCGCGTATTCCGGCTGAACTGATGGCGGAGTTTGAGCGCGATATCCCGGAAAAAATCGAGCTGCGCGATGACCTGGTGATCATCCGCCATTTGTGGCTGGAACGCCGCATGGAGCCGCTCAATCTGTGGCTGGCCCAGGCTTCGCCGGAACAGCGCCAGCACGCGATTGGCGAATACGGTGATGCGATTCGTCAGCTGGCGGCGGCGAACATTTTCCCCGGCGACATGCTGTACAAAAACTTTGGCATGACGCGTCACGGCCGCGTGGTGTTTTACGATTACGACGAAATCCGCCCGATGACCGAACTGGTGTTCCGCGATGTACCGCAGGCGCGTTATGAAGAAGATGAGCTGCAGGCCGAGCCGTGGTACAGCGTTGGGCCGGATGATGTGTTCCCGGAAACTTTCCGCTATGCGCTGTGCAGCGAACCGTCGACCGGCAAACTGCTGCAGGCGCTGCATCCGCAGCTGTTTGATCCCAACTGGTGGCGCGCGCTGCAAACGCGCATCCGCGAAGGGCATATTGAAGAGGTGATTGCGTGGCGCGCCAGCCAGCGTTTCAGCGCGCGCTATGCTTCGGTGGCCGCTTAGCGGCCAGAGTAGGTTTGGGTCACCTGTTTGGCGGCGCGGATCACCAGCGCACCGAGCTCGGTGATGCGGTCGTCAGTCATGCGCGCAATCGGGCCGGAGATTGAGATGGCGGCGAAGGGTTCGCCATGTTCGTCATAAATCGGTGCCGCAACGCAGCGCAGACCCAGCGCGTGCTCTTCATCATCGTGCGAAAAGCCCATCTTACGAATCAGCGCCAGATTCTCCTTCAGGCTGTGCGGCGACATCAGCGTTTTCGGCGTGTAGTGATGCAATCCTTTTTGATGCAGCAGCGCGGTAACTTGCTCATCGCTGAGATGCGCCAGAAACGCTTTACCGGCGCCGGATGCATGCATCGGCAGCTTGCCACCAATCGGCGCGGACATGCGCATCAGCTGCGTACACTGCACCTGATCGATGATCACCGCCTGATAATCGCTGAGATCCAGCACCGCCAGATTCACCGTCTCACCGGCATCTTCCATCAGCTTGCGCAGCAGCGGATGGACAATCGCCAGCAGATTACGGCTCTGCAGGAAGCTGCTGCCCACCACAAAGGCGTGCGAACCAATAGTCCACAAACCTAAATCGCCCACCTGATGCACAAAACCTTGCTGCTGCATGGTGGAGAGCAGGCGATGAGTGGTGGAGTTGGGTAAACCGGCCTGTTGCGCCAGTTCGGTCAGCGCCACGCTGCCGTGGGATTCGGCAATCAGCTCCAGCAGGCGCAGGCCGCGCGTCAGAGATTGTACTTGCCCGCCGACAGGCGCGCTGGTGGGTGTCGTTGTAGCACGGGGTTTCTTGCCGCGTTTAACAGGCGCAGGGGTTGCCATAACGTCTCCAATTCGCATCAATGCTGGAAACCATTTTCGTTTTTAACTGCATTAATGCAAACGCTGACTTTCTGGTCAGACCTGTAATGCCTGATAGCTGAAAATGTCTCATCTGAGCTGACTTTTGATCACCTGCAAGTTGTGCCAGTATGTCTGGCTGGCATATTAGCCAACGCAATGACGTGGACGGGGCGAGAGTGAGCAACAAAACAGAAATGCTGCAGCAGCAGCTGGCACAACGCATTATGATTCTGGATGGTGGCATGGGCACCATGATCCAGAGTTATAAACTGAGTGAGCAGGATTTCCGTGGCAGCCGCTTTGCCGACTGGCCATCTGATTTGAAGGGCAACAACGATCTGTTGGTGCTGACCAAACCGGACGTCATCCGCGAAATCCACGATGCCTACCTCGCCGCCGGCGCGGATATTCTGGAAACCAACACCTTCAACGCCACCACCATTGCGATGGCCGATTACGCGATGGAAGCGCTGTCGGCGGAGATCAACTTCGAAGCCGCCAAGCTGGCGCGCGCCAGCGCCGATGAATGGACGGCGAAAACGCCGCATCGTCCGCGCTATGTGGCGGGCGTATTGGGCCCGACTAACCGCACCTGTTCGATCTCGCCGGACGTCAACGATCCCGCTTATCGAAACGTAACCTTTAATCAGCTGGTGGAAGCCTACCGTGAATCCACACATGCGCTGATTGCTGGTGGTTCCGACCTCATCATGATCGAAACGGTGTTCGATACCCTGAACGCCAAAGCGGCGATCTACGCGGTGCAGGCCGAGATGGAAGCGATGGGCGTGAAGCTGCCGCTGATGATCTCCGGCACCATCACCGATGCGTCCGGTCGTACGCTTTCCGGCCAAACCACTGAAGGCTTCTATAACTCGCTGCGTCACGCCGAACCGCTGTCGTTCGGCCTCAACTGTGCGCTGGGCCCGGATGAACTGCGCCAGTATGTGGCGGAGCTGTCGCGTATTGCTGAAGGCTACGTCACCGCGCACCCGAACGCCGGCTTGCCCAACGCCTTTGGTGAATACGATCTCGATGCGGCGATTATGGCCGAGCAAATTGGCGAATGGGCGCGCGCCGGTTTCCTCAATATTATCGGCGGCTGCTGCGGCACCACGCCAGAACACATCGCGGCGATGGCGGCAGCGGTAGACGGCGTTGCGCCGCGCCAGTTGCCAAAGATTCCGGTTGCCTGCCGCTTAGCCGGGCTTGAACCGCTGAATATTCAGGCTGATTCGCTGTTCGTCAACGTCGGCGAACGTACCAACGTAACCGGCTCAGCCAAGTTCAAGCGCCTGATTAAAGAAGAGAAATACAACGAAGCGCTGGATGTGGCGCGCCAGCAGGTGGAGAGCGGCGCGCAAATCATCGATATCAACATGGATGAAGGCATGCTGGATGCCGAAGCGGCGATGGTGCGCTTCCTCAATCTGATCGCGGGCGAACCCGATATCGCACGCGTGCCGATCATGATCGACTCCTCGAAATGGGAAGTGATCGAGAAAGGCCTGCAGTGCATTCAGGGCAAAGGCATCGTCAACTCCATCTCGATGAAAGAGGGCGTTGAACCCTTCATCGAGCACGCGCGTAAAGTGCGTCGTTATGGCGCAGCGATGGTGGTAATGGCGTTTGATGAAGTGGGCCAGGCGGATACGCGTGCACGCAAAATCGAGATCTGTCGTCGCGCCTACAAGATCCTGACCGAAGAGGTCGGTTTCCCGCCTGAAGACATCATTTTCGATCCGAATATTTTTGCCGTCGCGACCGGCATTGAAGAACACAATAACTACGCGATGGATTTCATCGGCGCCTGTGAAGACATCAAGCGCGAACTGCCGCACGCGATGATCTCCGGCGGCGTCTCCAACGTGTCGTTCTCGTTCCGTGGCAACGAACCGGTGCGCGAAGCCATTCACGCGGTGTTCCTCTATTACGCTATCCGCAACGGCATGGACATGGGCATCGTCAACGCCGGTCAGCTGGCGATTTACGACGATTTGCCTGCCGAGTTGCGCGACGCGGTGGAAGACGTGGTGCTGAACCGCCGTGACGACGGCACCGAGCGCTTGTTGGAGCTGGCGGAGAAGTATCGCGGCAGCAAAAGCGATGGCGAGCAGGAGAAACAGCAAGCCGAATGGCGCAGCTGGGACGTGGTTAAGCGTCTGGAATATTCGCTGGTTAAAGGCATCACCGAATTCATTGAGCTGGATACTGAAGAGGCGCGTCAGGGCTATGAACGTCCGATTCAGGTAATCGAAGGGCCGCTGATGTCCGGCATGAACGTGGTCGGCGATCTGTTCGGCGAGGGCAAAATGTTCCTGCCGCAGGTAGTGAAATCGGCGCGCGTGATGAAGCAAGCGGTAGCGTACCTCGAACCCTATATCGAGGCGAGTAAAGAAGCCGGACGCAGCAACGGCAAGATCGTGCTGGCGACGGTAAAAGGCGACGTGCATGACATCGGCAAAAACATCGTCGGCGTGGTGCTGCAGTGTAACAACTACGAAATTATCGACCTCGGCGTCATGGTGCCGAGCGACAAAATCCTCAAAACCGCGATCGCTGAGAACGCCGATATCATCGGGCTTTCCGGCCTGATCACGCCGTCGCTGGATGAAATGGTCAACGTGGCGAAAGAGATGGAGCGTCAGGGCTTCACCATCCCGCTGCTGATTGGCGGCGCGACCACTTCGAAAGCGCATACCGCCGTGAAGATCGAACAGAACTACAGCGGTCCAACTGTCTACGTGCAGAACGCCTCTCGCACCGTCGGCGTGGTGTCATCGCTGCTCTCCGAGACGCTGAAAGAAGATTTCGTGGCGCGCACGCGCAAAGAGTACGACACGGTGCGTATTCAGCACGGGCGTAAAAAACCGCGCACCCCGCCGGTGAGCCTGCAAACTGCGCGCGAGAATGATTACGCCATCGACTGGGAAAGCTACACGCCGCCGGTGGCGCACCGTCTTGGCGTGAGTCCGGTGGAAGCCAGCATTGAAACCCTGCGCAATTACATCGACTGGACGCCGTTCTTTATGACCTGGTCATTGGCCGGCAAATATCCGCGCATTCTGGAAGATGACGTGGTGGGCGAAGAGGCTAAGCGCCTGTTTGCCGACGCCAACGCCATGCTCGATATGCTGAGTGAGACCGGCACACTCAATCCACGCGGTGTGGTGGGAATTTTCCCGGCTAACCGTGTCGGCGATGACATTGAAATCTACAGCAATGAGAACCGCAATCAGGTGCTGTGCGTCAGTCATCACTTGCGTCAGCAGACCGAAAAAACCGACTTCGCCAACTACTGTTTAGCCGACTTCGTGGCACCGAAATCCAGCGGCAAAGCCGATTATCTCGGTGCGTTTGCGGTTACCGCCGGGATTGAGGAAGATGCGCTGGCCGAGGCGTACGACAAGCAGCACGATGATTACAACAAAATCATGGTGAAAGCGGTGTCGGATCGTCTGGCCGAAGCCTTTGCCGAGTACCTGCACGAGCGCGTGCGTAAGGTGATTTGGGGCTTTGCCGCCCATGAAAATCTCAGCAACGAAGAGCTGATTCGCGAAAATTATCAGGGCATTCGTCCTGCGCCGGGTTATCCGGCTTGTCCGGAACACACTGAGAAAGCACCGATCTGGCAGTTACTGGAGGTGGAAAAACACACCGGCATGAAGCTGACCGAATCGTTCGCCATGTGGCCAGGCGCAGCGGTTTCCGGCTGGTACTTTAGCCATCCCGACAGCAAGTACTTCGCCGTGGCGCAGATTCAGCGCGATCAGGTAGAAGATTACGCGGCGCGTAAAGGCATGAGCGTGAGTGACGTCGAGCGCTGGCTGGCGCCGAACCTGGGTTACGACGCGGATTAACGCATCTCGTAGGGTCGCCATTCATGGCGACCTTCTATATGTATGCACAAATTAAAAAGGTCGCCATAAATGGCTTAATGTTTGTCAATTAAGCCAGCGGCGAGTGCGCAGGCCGGAGTCACTTTTGGTCCGGCGGTCCTCGCGCCGCTAGCGCGGTACCTTCACTTCGCTC